>NZ_JBQCGW010000022.1:0-12684 GCF_051955275.1 Pseudobacter sp.
CATGCGCATAACAAGCCTTCCTGCAGCAATCGTTTTCTTGTTCATAAGCAATAAATGGTTAAGTGTTGATATACTAAACTTCATGTATATACGCAGTTTAATGTTTGAAGCAAAATTCCAAACTGCATGTTACCCGAATGTTAATTCAACGTACTTTTTCTTGCAGAAAATGAATTTATTTATTCTATTAAAACGCAACAGGCATAAGGGTTTCAGCCGATCCCAAAGAACCAACCAAACCCCTGCACTACCATTCATTCCCACAATCGTTCTACACTTTCAACAAGTATTTTTCTGCAAGATTTTTATAAGCTTCCACCTGTTCTTTTATCCATGTATCATCTTTACCCATAGCATCAGCCATAACAGCTGCTACTTCGGGAGCAATCCTCATACTTTCTTTTGCATCCAGCAGCAAGGCCCTGGTTCTTCTGCTCAGTACATCTTCCACCGTCCTTGCCATTTCTTCGTTCACCGCCCACACTATCTGCGCCTTGTGGATCTTCAGGCTTTCGCTGATCCACACTCCTGCATCTCCGTTCATCATCCCCCTGATACGATGTGCATCGCTTCCATAAATGGAGAAGGGATCATTTTCATTGATGCTGTTGGTGTATCCATGGATATGCATGGATGGCGTGGCTGTTTTTCTTTTCTCCCATTGCAGTTCCGTTTCAACGCGATCCACCAGGTCCTCTCCCATCTTACGGAAGGTTGTCCATTTACCACCCAGGATGGTAAAAAGCTTGCTGGGGCTCACCATGATCTTATGACTGCGGGAGATCTCTTTTGTTTTTTGTCCTTTTGCTGGTGCGGCCAGTGGGCGTAGTCCTGCAAACACACTGAGCACATCGGCACGTGTGGGCTGCTCAACAAAATACTGTGAGGCGGTATCGAGAATGAATGCTATTTCTTTTTCAAGGGCCAGCGGCTCCAGTGAAGCGGTTTCAACAGGAGTATCTGTTGTGCCCACTACCACTTTATCGTGCCAGGGTACTGCAAACAGTACGCGGCCATCGCTGGTCTCCGGGATCATCAGTGCATGGTCCGCAGGATAGAATTTTTTGTCCAGCACCAGGTGGATACCCTGGCTGGCCGCAATCGTTTTGCCCGCTTTGGGATTATCCAGGCGGAGGATATCATCCACAAAAACGCCAGTGGCATTCACCACTGCTTTTGCATTCACGGTGTAATGCTGTTGGGTTTCCGTGTCCATGCATTGCAGTCCTGCTACCTGCTGACCATTCTTGATCAGTCCGGTTACCTGAATGTAATTGAATGCAAGTCCGCCGTGTTCATAGATGCTCTGCGCCAGGTTTACGGCCAGTCTTGAATCATCGAACTGACCATCGTGATACAATACGCCGCCGATGAGCCCTTCGCTTTTGATATTGGGCAGGCGCTTGAGTGTATCGGCACGTGAGATGAAAACGGAGGAACCGAGACTGAGTCTTCCGGCAATCCAGTCGTATACTTTAAGGCCGATGGTATATTTCAGCCTGTCCCAGAAATTATAGAGTGGAATGATGAAGGATTGGTTCTTCACCAGGTGCGGGGCGTTGCGATAGAGAAGCCCGCGTTCTATGCTGGCTTCGCGGACGAGCTTCACATTGCCCTGTGCCAGGTAGCGCACACCGCCGTGCACCAGTTTGGTGGAACGGCTGCTGGTGCCTTTGGCAAAATCGGACTGTTCAAGGAGTACGGTTTTGTATCCGCGGGTTGCTGCTTCGAGGGCTATACCCAGACCGGTGGCGCCACCGCCGATGATGGCCAGGTCCCACCGGGTGGATCCCAGTTGTTGCAGGAAAACTTTGCGACGGGCATCATCTTGGAAGGAAGAAAGGATCATCAGGACCTTGTTTTATTTCTGTTGATTTCATTTGATAAAAGGCAAAAACGAAAAACAACGAAACGAAAGTAAAGTGAAACTTCGAAACTTCAAAAGAAATGTTACGAAACTTATTTTCCACGCCTTTTCAACAGCATTCGAAAGTTCATGATTTCATAACATGCTGATTTTTAAATTTATTGAGGGATATTTGTAAGTCTGCCCCAGAAATCATAATTTGAAGCAAGGGTAACCTTTCGCTTTTTCGATGGAAAACAAATCTGATCTATGCTGAACATTACCGAGCGTCATCAACATATACTAACCCGCCTCCAGGCTGAAGGCTCCGTAACGGTACTGGACCTTTGCCGTGAACTGAACGTTTCATCCGTAACAATCCGAAAGGACTTAAAACTCCTGGAAGACAAGAACTTACTTTTCAGAACACATGGTGGCGGAACCCTTCACAACCCATATACGGTTGACAAGCCGGTAAATGAGAAGGAAAAGATCCGTTCTGCAGAGAAAACGCGGATCGCCATTGCCGGGGCTTCCCTGGTGGAGCCGGACGACTGCATCATCATTGCCTCCGGCACTACTGTGCAGGCACTGGCCAAACATATCCATCCCGTCAGTTCCCTTACCGTGGTAACGGCCGCCCTGAATGTGGCGCTCGAACTGATCCGCCACCCTGAGATCGAAGTGATACAACTGGGTGGATTGCTTCGCAAAAGCTCCTCTTCGGTTACAGGTCCTTACTCCGAGAAGATACTCGGCGATCTTTCCTGTAATAAATTATTCCTGGGGGTGGATGGCATCGATATAGTGTTTGGCCTTACTACCACCAACGCCATGGAAGCACACCTCAACCGGAAGATGATCGAAACGGCACAGAAAACGATTGTACTGGCAGACAGTTCCAAATTCGGAAAGCGTGGCTTCGGAAGGATCTGCGGACTGGAAGATGTAGAGCAGATCATTACTGACAGCGGAATATCGGAGCATACAGTCAAGACATTGCAGGGAATGGGCATTGCAGTAACGATAGTCTGACCTCAATTGCGTATATTTGCGCAGTGAAATACTGGCTGGTCATATGCTTGTTCCTCTTCAGTGCGCTGGCTGCGAATGCCGGCCATATCAGGCGTGACGCTACCCAACTGCCACGTGTAATGGGTGTACACGCTCCCATGCTGAAAGTGAAGAAGGCTTTCTTTGCACCGGTAAAGGGGCATCATCCCGACCAGCAATCCGAAACCTTTCACCGTGATAACTGCAACCGCAGTGTTACGCAATGCCGCAATAACGGTAACGACAATATCATTAACGGACATACTTTGCCGTTAGCACTGATCATCTGCACCCGTTCACAACATGCCAGCCCCTTGCTGCCATCGTATACCAGTATCCTGAGCCGGTTGCTCCTTTTCCCCAATCATTATTTCTGGTAGTGAAGCGCGCCATATAGTTCCTGTGCCTTTTTCCCGCAACCCGAATTTTAACAGATCAATTCCTGCGAATGACGCATTTGCCTTACTTGATTATGGATCTGGCGCTGATCCTTGGTGCCGCCGCCCTTGTTACCTTACTGTTTAAAAAACTGAAGCAGCCCGTTGTGCTTGGTTATATCATTGCAGGCTTCTTCGTAGGCCCGCATTTTCACTGGCTGCCTACCGTATATGAGCCAACCAATATCCAGATCTGGGCAGAGATCGGGGTGATCTTCCTGCTGTTCAGCCTTGGTCTTGAATTCAGTTTCAAAAAGCTGATCAAAGTAGGAGCTCCCGCCAGTATAACCGCTGTTTTTGAAGTAGTGGCCATGATCGCCCTGGGTTTCGGAACCGGTAAATTACTGGGCTGGTCTTCCATGGATAGCCTCTTCCTGGGAGGTATCTTATCCATCTCCTCCACTACCATTATCCTGCGTGCCTTTGAAGAGCTGAACGTGAAAACACAACGTTTTGCTTCACTTGTTTTTGGATCGCTGATAGTGGAAGACCTGGTGGCCATCGTGCTGCTGGTATTGCTTTCCACCCTGGCCCTCAGCCAGCAGTTCGCAGGTGCGGATATGTTATTATCGGTACTCAAACTCGTGTTCTTCCTGGTGATCTGGTTTGCAGGCGGCATCTTCTTCCTGCCGACCTTCCTGAAAAAGACCAGGAAACTGATGAATGAAGAAACCCTGCTTGTAGTGTCGCTTTCCCTTTGTTTGCTGATGGTTTGGTTTGCCAATGCAGTGGGCTTCTCTCCTGCCCTCGGCGCCTTCATCATGGGATCCATCCTGGCTGAAACCACGCAGGCTGAAAAGATCGAGCACCTGGTGAAACCGGTGAAAGACCTCTTCGGCGCCATCTTCTTTGTATCGGTGGGTATGCTGATCGATCCAGCCATGCTGGTGCAATATGCAGGTCCTATCGCACTGATCTGTCTGATCACCATTATCGGTAAAGTGCTGAGCACCACTTTCGGTGCGCTCCTGGCCGGACAATCATTACAAACCTCCGTGCAGGCCGGTTTCAGCCTGGCGCAGATCGGTGAGTTCTCCTTCATCATTGCCACGCTGGGCCTTACCCTCAAAGTAACAAGCGCTTTCCTCTACCCCATTGCCGTGGCGGTTTCTGCCGTTACCACGCTTACTACGCCTTACCTCATTCAAAGCAGCAAGCCTTTTTACAAATGGCTTGAAAAAAGATTGCCGGAGAAGGTGCTCAATGCCCTATCCGGTCCGGGTTCTAAGATAAAAGACACACAGGGCCTCAGCGCCTGGAACCAGGTGGTGCGCAGCACATTCCTGAACACTTTCCTGCTGGGCATGCTGCTGATCTGCATAGTAGTTGCTTCATCAGAATACGCATTGCCTTATATCCGCAGTCATTACAGCGATGGCTCCTGGGTTAAATGGGCCACCATATTCATTACCCTGCTGTTAATGGTGCCATTCCTCTATGCGCTGGCAGTACGTAATACCAATTCAAATGCGTACCGCGAAGTGCTGGCCAGCAACCGTTACAACGGCAGGTTGAACCTGATCCACTTTTTCCGGTTACTCCTGGCCGGTAGCTTTATCGGTTTCCTGATGCACCGTTTCTTCTCACTGGAAGCAGGACTGGTTTCCGTATTCGTGATCGGTGTGATCATTGCCGCCTTCAATAAAAAGATCCGCAAATTCTACGACCGTATCGAGGCACGATTCATGCGCAACTTCAATGAGCGTGAACTGGCGGCTGCAGAAAAGAACCGTTCGGAACTGGCGCCCTGGGACGCGCACATCGCCACGCTGGAACTGCATCCAGAATCGGCCGTGATCGGCAAGACCCTGCAGGAACTCCACTGGAGGGAACAGCTGGGCATCAACGTAGTGCTGATCAAGCGCGGCGATCACAGCATTTCCGCGCCAGGCCGTAATGAGCGCGTTTATCCAGGCGACGAGATCTTTGTACTGGGTTCGGATGCGCAGATCAAAAGATTGCAGGCCATCATCAGGCCCGTGAAGCATCATGATGAAGAAGAGACCAATCCTGATAATGTGGTGCTGCGTGATTTTGTAGTGAGCGACAATTCCGTGCTGCTCAACAAGACCATCCGTGGCTCCGGTATTCGGGAGAAGATCAAAGGGATTGTTGTGGGAGTGGAAAGAAACGACCAGCGCATTCTGAACCCGGAATCATTCTTCGAGTTCCAGCTGAATGATGTGGTGTTTGTAGTGGGAGATAAAAAACTGATCAATAAATTGATCCACCAGCCGGCTTAGTGCCGGCAGGTGGATCTTTTACTATAGTTATTGCTTAGGTTTACGCATCGGGCTTTTAGGTGTAGCAGGTTTCTTCTTAACGCCGCTTGCTGGCTTCGCCGGTTTAACAGGCGCAGCAGGCGTAACTTCAACAATAGCAGTATCAACCATTACGGCTGCGGTATCCAAATAATTATCTGCCGGGGAATCTACGGCATATGCGGAATCAACAACAGGATAATAGGTTTCTGCCAGTGTCAGTCCTTTCGGCACTTCAAACCTTGATGCAGCAATGGCTCCCGGAGTGATGGAAATTGCTTTTACTTCAAAAGTATCATACTTCTCTCCCCCTTCTGAATAGATCTTATTGATCATGGTGAAACCTAAGAGCACTTTACCCTTGTAAAGCATACTGAGCTCTAAAGTGGAAGCATATTCTTCCGGCACGTCATAAAACAGGTCTTTCGCAGGATAAGCAATGACCCTGCCACGACTTGATGATCCGAAGATCTTGTTGTTGCAGTTTTCAGACAGATCAATTACATCAGCCTGATATCCCAGGAAATCAATGCTGCCGGGCAACGGCGCTGCTTTTTCCTTCCTCTCGAAATTTTTCTTCCTGTAGGTATCCAAACGGGAATCAAGCTCATATTGTGCAGCAGAATCTATATTAAGAATTATAGACTCTGAAGATGCACCCTTCTTGATAACATTGAGCCTGATACCAGGTTTTCCAAACTCCACGGAAAGATCAGTATCCTCTCTGACGTTATTACCACTGGCTTCGTATGCCCTGTACACGATGGTTCCCTCAAATCTCTTTTGCGCATGGATATTAAGTAAGGATAAGGTTAATAATGAACTGAGTAATATTTTCATTTTTTTGGTATTATTACTGAACAAAAGTAGACAGCTTATCCGGATTTTTCCATACCTGCTTACCATGATTATTTGTATGTTATATCCCCGCATGTAAAGTGACCGGCAGGATATTTGTTCTCAAACCTAAAAGCCTATTGAAAATGGCCAACAATACCGCCCTCGAAAAATTCAGGCAATCTGCCCGGGAAAAAGCGAAAGCAGCACTGCAGCAAATCCCGCAGGACGACAGACACGAAGTGTATGCCGTTTCATTCTGGTTCACCACAGAGGATGATGATCCGCGTTACCCGATGATCATCATCAGTTACAATACACTCTCCCATTTTCAAAGCCGTATCAAAGATGCATCTGATGAAAAGGAAGCAAAATGGAACTATGCTTTCTGGTTACAGAAAGATATCGAAACCATCGGCGGAGAAAATGATAAATTTCTGTCTGCCTGGCTCAAGGCCACTTCCTGGCATTATACCGATAAACAATTTGAAGCGGCGGAAGAAGATGATGACGACCTGTTCGATGAACTGATGGACCGTGGCGACGCTTTCTGTGAAGCCTTTATCAATGAGATCATCGCGCTTACGAAAAGCCTTTTCAATGAAGGCTTCATCAATTCCGTATTCGGAAAAGATATCCCGGTACTGATCCATGAACTGGAGTATTACGAAAAGCCTTTTAACTGGACCCGGGCTGCCAATCCGCCCGGACTTACCGACGAGTTTATAGCATCGTTCAACTAAATCAATACCCATGTCTGAACAGATCTTTTTTGCAAGGGGCGATAGTCCCGAAATGTTAGCAGCTTTCCAGAAAGCACAGGCCAGCTTCAGGTATTTCTGGCGGGAACTGAGCTGGGAATATCGCAGGATCATCCCGGGTCTGGACCTCGCCTGTGTGAAGATCGCATTTACACAGCAGTTCCCTGATCAGCAGGACCCGGTGGTAGAACATATGTGGATCAACGAAGTGGAATTCGATGGAGACAATATTACCGGCATCCTCATCAATCAGCCCAATGAGCTCACCAATGTGAATAACGGAGACCCGGTCAGTTTTCCGCTGGAGCAGATCAGCGACTGGCTCTTTGCCATTGAAGGCCGCACCTACGGTGGCTTTACCATCCACACCATGCGGTCTCTGATGGAAACGGCGGAAAGAGAAGAGCATGATGCGGCCTGGGGACTTGAGTTCGGCGATTTCAATGACATTCTCATCGTGAACAATCAGAAAGAAAATCCGGAGAACCTGGTTGAACATCCGATGAGCCGGAACATGAAAGAGAAACTGGTGGAATTCCTGCAACAGCATCCCGCAGAGCTGAGCAATGCGGATGAGGAAGGTTTCACTATGCTGCACCGCGAGACCATTGCCGGCAATCTCAGTTCAGTGGAGATCCTGTTGCAACAGGGTGCGGATAAGAACAGGAAAAACAACGCTGGCAAAACGGCACTTGATTATGCGCGGCAATTAGACTGGCAGCACCTGGTACCGGTACTGTCCTGAATTACAAAGCATAAAAAAGCCGGTCACGCCTAAAGCATGCCGGCCTTCTCATATATTCTTTTTATCTTATTTCACTACTTTGATCCCGCTGGCGAGGAACCTGATCTCTTTCTTCGGCTGTGTGATGGCATCGATCTCGGCTTTGGGCTTTTTGGCGTCTTCGGCATAGTGACGGAGCTCGGCCACGGATGTGGTCTTCAGTTTGGCCTCGCCTTCCAGCACAACGGTCTTACCGATGAGGTCGAGCGGCACAAAAAAAGCGTACCCTTTCATTTTCACGAAGGCCTCGGTACTGTCATTCACCTGGAGCCTGATCCAGCAGCCTTTTTTAGGGCAAACATCAAGCACTGTGGCGTTTATGGTGGTATACACACTGTCTTTCTGGTCGAGGAGCTCGGGCAGAACGGCAATGGGGAGTGGCTCGGCTGACTTTGGCTCGGCTCCGTACACGGTGCCTACGGGGGCAGGGCCTTTCGGGGGCTGCGCCTTGGTCAGGGAGAAGGAGCACAGCAGGGCTGCGCTGATCAGTAGATTCTTCATATTTTTCGCTGAACGTTTTTAGAAGGCCAAAAATACTCAATTCCGGCGGTATTTCTAGCTGCAAACGCTCCTGTTATCAGGCCATATGACGTATCTTTATACTCATTCCCTCAATTTAGCTGACATATTGTTTTATTAATCAATCAGATTTCCCTACCTTTGCAAACTCTTTAAAAGAGTAGCTCATGAATCGTCGGAATTTTGATATCGCTTTTGTCGGTTTAAAGCCGGGCATCCATGAGTTTGAATATGAGATAAATGACAAGTTCTTTGAGGATTACCAGGAACAGGATTTCCGGAACTGTATAGCAAAAGTGAAGCTGTCGCTCGAAAAGAACAGCGGTTTCATGTTGCTGAAGTTTGAAGTGGGTGGCAAGTTGAATGTAACCTGCGACCGCTGCGGAAACGACCTTCCCCTGGAGCTCTGGGACGAATTCAACATCGTGGTCAAGATCGTGGAAGATCCTGAACTGATGAACGACCAGGAAGAAGATCCGGATGTATATTATATCTCAAAAGGTGAAAGCCATTTGCGGATAGCCGACTGGATCTATGAATTCGTAAACCTGAGTATCCCCATGCAACGTATGTGCACTCCAGAAGAAATGGGTGGCCCCGGTTGCAATAAAGAGGTACTTGCCATGCTCAACAAACTGGATGCGAACAATAACTCTCCCGCCAATCCCCTGTGGAAAGGACTGGAGAAGTTCAAAGATTTAGAAGATAGTAATTGATCATTTTTTTTATAGTTGTATAAATTTCTGAGTTATGCCCAATCCGAAACGGAGACATTCTCAACAAAGAGGTGCTAAAAGAAGAACTCACTACAAAGCTGAGAAGGTTACTTTAAGTCAAGACAGCACTACTGGCGAAATCCATGTACGCCACCGTGCTCATGTTAGCGAAGGCAAACTGTATTACAAAGGAAAAGTGGTGGCTGAAATCTCCCCCATTAAGTAATTCCCTTTACGTACTAAATGTCTGATCGCCGGCTATGATTATCGGTTTAGATATGATGGGTGGAGACTTTGCACCACGCGCAGCGGTGGAAGGGATTCACCTGTATTTTTCTGAGACAACATCACCGGCAACGCTGTTGTTGACCGGAGACGAAGCGCAAATAAACCCTTTGCTGCAGGAATTCAATATTCCCGCAGACAAAGTGAAAGTGGTGCATACTACTCAGGTCATCGACATGCATGAGCATCCCACTAAAGCGCTGAAAGAAAAACAACAATCTTCCATTGCAGTAGGTTTCCATCTGCTTGCCACCGGCAAGTCGGATGCCTTCATCAGCGCCGGTAATACTGGCGCTATGCTCGTTGGCGCCATGTACAGCATCAAGGCCATCGAGGGGGTACAAAGGCCTACCATTTCCACCCTCCTTCCCAAGGATAACGGCAAAACCGGTATCCTCCTGGATGTTGGGATCAATGCAGATTGCAAGCCCGAACACCTCAACCAGTTCGCTATCCTCGGCTCCCTCTATGCCCAGCATATCCTGGGTATCGATAAGCCCCGCGTTGGCCTGGTGAATATCGGTGAAGAAGAAGGAAAAGGTAATATCCTTGCACAGAGTACCTACCCGCTGCTCAAGGAAAACACCGCTATCAACTTCACTGGTAATGTGGAAGGCCGCGATATCTTCCTCGATAAAGCCGATGTGATGGTCTGCGAAGGCTTCACCGGCAACGTGATCCTCAAACTGGCAGAGAGCTTCTACGAAATCACCCATGGAAAAGGGATTCAGCATGAGTACCTCGACCGCTTCAACTTTGAG
This sequence comes from Pseudobacter sp., assembly GCF_051955275.1. NCBI lineage: Bacteria > Pseudomonadati > Bacteroidota > Chitinophagia > Chitinophagales > Chitinophagaceae > Pseudobacter > Pseudobacter sp. The sequence continues at coordinate 10,261 of NZ_JBQCGW010000022.1, forward strand.
AACTATGGCGGAACACCCGTTCTCGGTGTTGCAAAACCGGTGATCATCGGACACGGTATCTCCCACGCCAAAGCGTTCAGTAACATGATCAGGCTGGCCGAAAAGATGATCGCTTCCGATCTGCTCAGCAAGATGAAAGCCAGCTTTGAGAGTAAAGAGCAGTAAACGGATGCTGTATGAAAGCCATCATCGGTTATTTACAGCAATACGTCCGCTCACTGAATAAACTATCCGCGCTGGGGATCACCCTGCTGACCACCTTTCTCATCATCCTCAATTACACCGTTGGCATTGAACAGCGATGCATGGGCATTGACCACTACGGTCTGCGCTTCCTTGCATTCTTTGGTGTATTTACTTTTGTGTACGGCGCAGCCTGGCTCATCCAGTATGCAGCTCATCGCAAAACATTCACTCCCTCCCCTTTCTTCTGGTTCCTGGTATTGGCCGCTCCCGCAATTTTCGCAGGCAAGGTATCGTTCGACTGGATCACCCGTCTCTTTACCAGTCAGCTACCCTTTCCCTGGCACCAATATGGTTACCTTGTATTGAACTGGCCGCTGAAATGCCTGCTGGTACTGGGCTTCATCACACTTATCTGGAAATGGGGCAAGTACAAAGAACCGGTGGCAGGCATGAGCATCAAAGGATTCGATGCCAAACCCTACTTCATCTTATTATTGATGATGGTGCCGCTCATTGTGTTCGCCAGCACGCAGGCCGACTTCCTCCGCACCTATCCCAAAGTACACCGCATCGATTTCATTGAACCCTTCGTACAACAGACCTGGACTTACAAACTCATCTATGAGATTTCTTACGGGATCGATTTCCTTACCATCGAAACTTTCTTCCGCGGCTTCCTCATTTTAGCATTCGCCCGTTATGCAGGCAAGCATGCCATCCTGCCCATGGCAGCATTTTATTGCGCCATCCATTTCGGCAAGCCATTGCTGGAATGTATCACTTCTTACTTCGGAGGAATGATCCTGGGAGTAGTGGTATATCAAACGAAAAGTATCTGGGGAGGGCTGATCGTTCACCTGGGAATTGCCTGGCTGATGGAAGCAGGCGGTGCTATCGGTCATGCATACATGAAATAAAAAATCAACTACAAACCTGTAAGCCGGATCCTGTATGCGCCGAAGCGCACGGTTATCATTTATCTGGACCGCCCATTACTGAACGGCTCTAGCTGCCTACCCACCCAGCCTTCACTTTCATGAACGAAGCGAGCAACTTCATTAGCTGGTATACATGGCATTTCAGCATGCAAGGTTTACCCCCGCTGCAGGTTACCCCACAACGCCGTGGGCTCTTACCCCACGTTTTCACCTTGACCCTGCACCAGGAACCGGAGCCCCTGATGCAGGGCAGTTATTTTCTGTGGCACTGTCTGTTCCACTGCCGGCATTGCTGCCCGCCGCAGACCCGGCGCTTAACCGGTACATTGCTCTGTGCTGTCCGGACTTTCCTCTCTGCCTTTCGGCATAGCGATAACCCGGTCTGTAGTTGAGAAGCAAAGGTAAGCAAAATCGGTCAGCGGGCTGCTGTTCTTCCAGAACCTGCGCCGGGCAATGGTTTCAGGAGATAATGTTTTCAATGCAGAGATAGGCAGCGTGGGCGTATCCTGCCTCGTATCTTTTTCCAGTTTATCTTTTTTAGGATGTAATCTTTTCTTCTTTTCCCAGAAATTCGGCGGCAGCTGCATACCGCCACTATCCAGGAAAGTCCTGAACGCAGGGTTCTGCTTCATATACTCTTTGGTAGCATAAATGTATTGAACGAACTCTCCCGTATTGGTATACTGTCCCACCGCACAGCCACAACTGTGATTGGCCGGCAGATAATAGTACTTGGCCCCGTCTTTCTTTTCGAGGAACCAGAGCAGGTGATAAAGATTGTTCTGTGCATGACTTTCATCAATACCTGCCAGGCATAACCTGCCCTTACTGAGGACCGGATACAATCCAAAGATGACAACTGCCAATAAGATCAACCTTTTCATAGGTGATGGATACAAAGGATCATAATGATCACAGCGTACTGGTCACGCGAGGTTGACAAATCTGATATGTCCGGGTGGATAAGGTGGTGTAACTACCGGTAAGGGGTAAAGGCATTTCCATAAGCATTCAATCTTATTTCCAATCTGGTTTAAGGGCAATAATATAAACGCAATTGTATCGCTTGAATTATAGGCTGTCAGCGAATAGAATGGGAAAAGTTGTATCAATAAGTAGAATACCTTACCAAAGCGCTTATAAAGCGCATGAACGGTTATCAAATGTCAAGAACACCGGTTAGCGATAACAGTTAATTAACGAAGAGAAAAAAATTATCGATCTAGTATTTGAAGTACACTTCCGTGGCGCCATATCCATATGCCGGATGATAACGGTTGATGAAAGAGCTCACTTCCCT
>NZ_JBQCGW010000023.1:0-4001 GCF_051955275.1 Pseudobacter sp.
CCACGCCCCCCATGAAAAAGGGGCCACACGGTTACACCACCGTATGACCCCGATAGAAATGCCCTTTTGTGTTCGACAACCACATGCACCGTCGTGCACGCAATCGTCTGCCTTTAAACGATTACAAACTTATTCAATCCCTCAGTCTTACCGAAAAATTAATAATGTCAATGTTGTGCGGGTTTATAAATCAGGACAAACTACCATGCCCACACGCAGCTGCATATTCCAGCGGACTGGTACCGGTAATCTTCCGGAAGGCGGTATAGAAGGCACTTCGCGAAGCAAAACCCGCATTATACGCCATCGCTTCTATAGTGATATGCTGCATGGCATCAGGTTGTTTAAGCTGCTCTAATGTACTGCCAACGCGGTAGTTGTTGATAAAATCCACGAAATTCTGCTGGTAACGGTTATTCAGCAACGAAGATAACCGGTGTCCGCTGATACCCAGTTCCCCTGCAAGCATATGAAGGTTCAGGTCCTGCCTCCTGTAAAGCTCTTTCTCCCGCATCAGGGCTTCCAGTCTGATACAAAGCTGCTTTGTTTCCTCATCCTGCTTCATGCTCAGCTCATGCTCCTTGCGGATCTTGGCCAGGGTCTGTGGCTTCATGTCTAGCAATGAAGCGATATGCTCCAGCGGCAGGCGGTTGATATAGCCGGGTTTGGTCTGCAGGAAATAGAAATATCTCTCCCGCGCATTTCCCACTCTCACTATATGAGCACGCTCCTGGGCATCCTGGTAATAATGCTGCATGATCACCCTGTAAGCATAATTGAGATCGAAGTATGTTTCAAATGCCTGAAGGATCATCTGGTTGGGGAAAGCGATGAGTGATGTTGGTTCCACCGCCACAACGCCTTCTTTCGTAGGCCGCTCCCCGTGCATCCCTGAAATGGAACTTACAAATTCATTTTCGATGGAAATATAGGTGATGATCTTTTTCTTCTTGTACGTGGAATGCGCCATCAGTGCGCCTTTTACGATAAAATACATGTATTTGCAGGTCTCCCCCTCATCTATCAGCATTTCCCCTTTTTTAAGGTCAGTGGCCAGACTATACTCTAATATCTGTTCATACAGGTTATGGCTGACAGGGTAAATTGAATGGAGCAGTTGTACCGCTTTGTCAACATCTGTTTTCAGGGCTGGGCGATAAATGAGTTCAGGCATATACGGGTATTCCTTAACAATATAACCTTTTCACCCAGTATAGCATCAATGAGCCTGGCAGGCTCAGGAGATATGTATGTCAATGCAGGAATTTTATGGGTGAGTTTTAGCCCGGAAGCTCCAGGTAAAGCGGAATTCGGCCACTTTTTCACCTGCGGCATTCCTGCCGGTAGCGAGCGCGGTAAAGGTCTGGGACTCTCCGCTGTTCAGTGCAGCTTCCACCGCCTGCTTCATGGCATCTCCATCGGAACAGGTGAAAGTGGTTCTGCCCGTGGCTTTCTTGAAATACTCCGATTCCATTTTTACGATGAGCATGCTTACGGCCGGTTTACGTTTGAAGATCAGGCTCATGGCCAGTGCACCGGTACTGAGCTCCGCCGCCATGGCCAGGCAGGCAAAATAAGTGCTCCGGAACGGGTTCTGCGTTCCCCAGCGATAAGGGACCGTTACTTCACAAAGGCTTTCCGTCATCTTACGGATACGGACACCCGAAAAATATGCGGCAGGCAATTTCATCAGCAAAAACAACCTGAATTTCAGCGGATGATTAGCCAGTCTGATGAATTCCTGTGAAGCGGCTCCTGCCATGGTTGAGCGTTTTGTTGCAGGATAAATATATATTATTCCATGCAAAGTACCCGTTACCCGTTCTGTACTTTGCCCAGGGCCAGCTGTAGTAATGGAAATGGCTTGCCGCTTCCATCCAGTTCGGAATACCCTGTTTGTACAAAACCCATATGTTTGTAGAAACCAACTGCCTGTTCATTGGCTTCATTCACATCCACTTTGGTAACTCCCTGCTCTGCGATGGCGTATTGCAGTAATTGTTTTCCATAACCACCCCCCCTGGCCAGTGGATCAACAAATAACATTTCCAGTTTCCCATCGAGTACGCCACTGAAGGCCAGGATCTTTCCTGCTGCATCTTTGATGCAACGGAGCTCAACTGCAGCCAGGTACTGCTCCAGGATCAGCGGCTTGAAATATTGAATGTTTTCTTCTTTCAGAAAATGATGCGTGGCGCGCACGGACCTTTCCCATAATGCTGTGACTTCAGCATATTCAGCGGCGGCAACGGAATGAATGATTTCCATGTTGCAAATATACCGATCTCTGTTCCCCGCAGAAGCCGCAAAAGCATTGATATAAGTTTGTACCATCTCCCTGTGAGATGCCATGCAGTAATTCAGTTTCCTTGTATGAATATTATGGCTGTCAAAGTTTTAGCAATCTAAATTAAAATTTCCTTACAGGCAGGCCATGTTATTCTAATTGGATTCTAATGCCCGTCCCCACTGCATCCTGCTACCTTTATCCGCTAACAAGTGTAATCAGGAATGCAGGAAATTATAATACAGGACAAACAACGATACCTGGAGCTCAGATACCCTTTTTCATCGATCCCCTTACTGATGGAAAAGCGGTATTGCATGCAGTGCAAGAAAGAATTTGTAGTGGAGAAGTATAAAGTGTTCAGGTCTGAAGAGGGAAGGGAAGTGATCTGTTGTCCCAATGCACCGGTATGTAATGGCACGGTGCTCGACTGGTACAAGAATGGGTAAGTACAATAAAAAGCAGGCTATCGTAACTGATAGCCTGCGACCGAAAGAAACCGTCCATAGAAAAATTATCTGCCCTGTGCCGCATCATTGTTATTAGGCGGCAACTGATTGTTCTGATTATTCTGTTTGTCTGCTGATTTCATATCCCTCGTATTCTTCTGTACGGCAATAGCGGCAAACATGCTCAGGGTATAAGACATCGCATAAAACCCTTTCTCACTTTTTACAAGCTCTGCATTCCAGAGCCCGATCACCAGCAAAAGGATCGATAAGAGGGTTGTGAACCAGGCGATACCATAATAGAGATTGGTTACCGGAATTCCTTCCATCTGGTCGCGCACGGCTTTCTGCACGGAGATGGCGGAGAATAGCCCGAACATCAGTACAGTGAAATAGTAACCTTTTTCATTCAGTTCCATTTCTGCATTCCACAATCCGATATTGAAAGCGGCAACACCCGTGAGCAATGCCACCCAGGAGGCGGCGATAAAAGCGTTGGAAGGCTGCATGGTTTTCTGTTCCATATTGTTGTTTTAATAGGACCAAAACTATACAGCGCCATCCATCTGGCTTTTGACCATTGTCAAAAATGAAAATCGTAAATGTTAAAGCCGGCTGCGGACGCGGCTCAGGGTTTCCTGGGAAATGCCCAGGTAGGAAGCGATATAACCCAGTGGAACCCGTTCGATGATCTCGGGATTTTCTTCCAGCAGCATCTCATACCGCTCTGCGGCTGTGCGGAACTGTGAGTTCACAAACCTGGATTCAAGACGGATATAATATTTTTCGTAAGCGATGCGCAGCAGTCGCTCTGCCTCCCTGTACTGATCCACCAGTTTGTTCAGTGTTTCCTTACTGATGCTCCAGAGCACGGAGCCTTCCATCAGCTGGATATTTTCCACGGCAGGTTGCTGCGTGATGAAACTATGAAAGGAAGTGACGAAGTCGTTCTCAAAACCGAACCAGTGCGTGATCTCTTTGCCATCCAGGTTATAATAGCCACGGAGGCAACCCTGGTCAAGGAAATAGAGATGACGGCATACCCTGCCTGCTTCGATCAGCAGCTCATTTTTGGGCAGCACCATTTTGCTGAACTGGGATTGCAGTTGGTCCTGCATTTCGGGGCTCACCCAGTGTAATTGCTGTAAATGCCTGATCAGTTTGTCCATGCTTGGGATATGGTTAGGTGGCAAAGATAAGGAGGCGGAGCGGCTGATAATCATAGGATTGGCCGGGCATGAGTTTTTATGGCAGATACTGTAAAT
>NZ_JBQCGW010000024.1:0-45704 GCF_051955275.1 Pseudobacter sp.
CAGCACGGTCGTGTGAATTTCGGGTTTTACACTGTATTCCTGAAAGATGTTAAATGCGGCGATATGCAGTACGGGAAAAATTATTACGATTACCAGGAAGGCACCCTCGTGTTTGTGGCCCCTGGCCAGGTGATCGGATTCGAGAATACAGGTGTGCCCTACCAACCGCAGGGATTCGCCCTTGTATTCCATCCGGACCTCATCCGCGGCACCAGCCTGAGCAGGAATATCGGTCAATATAATTTCTTCTCGTATGACGTACATGAAGCCCTGCACCTTTCCGAGCAGGAAAGACAGATCGTTGTGGATTGTTTCCGGCGCATCGATATGGAGCTGAGACGCGGTGTTGACAAGCACAGCAGGAACCTCATCGTATCCAATATTGAATTGTTTCTCAACTATTGCACCCGGTTTTACGACAGGCAGTTCATTACCCGCGATACTGCCCATAAAGGAACACTGGCCAGTTTCGAGGGCCTGCTGAACGAATACTTCCAGACCGGCAAGCCTCAAACGGAAGGCCTCCCTTCTGTGGGTTATTTTGCGCATCAACTCCATTTATCCGCCAATTATTTCGGAGACCTGGTAAAAAAAGAAAGTGGAAAGACCGCCCAGGAATATATCCAGCTCAAACTGATGGACCTGGCCAAAGAGCGGATCTTTGATACCAGCAAGTCCGTAAGCGAAATTGCCTACGAGCTGGGATTCAAGTACCCACAGCATTTCACGCGGTTGTTCAAGAAAAGGGTTGGTTTTACCCCCAATGAATACAGGATGCTGAACTGATGCTATAGAAGTTTTACTACAGCATATTTCAATATTTTCTATATCCTGTTCCTCCAAAAAAAATGTAATATTGGGGGTACCCTAAACGCTAGCCCAAATGCGCCCCCTATTGTTGATCATCCTGCTATCGGGAATTTCCCGTTCGCATGCTCAGTTTGCATATGTATCTGACAAGGACGGATATGCGAATGTCCGGAAATCCCCCAGCTCAGGAAATAATGTTATCACCCCACTTTTGAACGGCCACCTGGTTTATCTACTGGAGGCAAATGGTAACTGGACAAATATTCTCTTCACTAAAAACGGGAAACAGCAGACCGGTTATATTTTCAATGACCGTGTAAAGATCATTGCCGGCTACAATACTATTCCTATTATTGAGGATGATGCACACAATGTACTTTGTCAGAAAGATTCAGTGAAAGTGCTGGTAAGCACACAGCCTTTCAATAAAGAAAAATACAAACTCTGTTACAGTAAGGACAATCCCGCATACCTGGAAAGCATCAATGGAAAGCACGGCTGGGGTGTTGATGGTTACATGCCCACTTCCGAGTACAAATCCATTCAGATCCAGATCGGGAACAGAAAAACAAACCTTCCGGCAGTTGCGCTGAGCAACCTGTTTGAGCCATCACTCAGTAATACCCGCGTGCAGTATGATCACCGGAAAGACATCCTGTATATCGAGTCGGTGAACAGTGAAGGCGCCGGTAATTATATGGTGATGCTGAAAGTGGAGAAGGGTGTATTCCGTGAAAAATTAACGACGTATGGAGAATAAAAAATGCCTTCAGGCTGCCAACTGAAGGTGTTTTTTTATGCATTGATCAGAAACCTTTTTTTCTGCCATCAGTTGCACTACTCTTTCCTGCATTCTTCACATACTTCTCCAGCCATGCATTCTGTTCGTAGAGCATATGCAACAGGTTCTCTTTTCCCCTGTACCCGTGGGCTTCGTAAGGCAGGCTCACAAAACGCACTGTGCCTCCATGCCCCTTCACGGCATTGAACAGGCGCTCACTCTGAATGGGGAAAGTACCGGGATTATCATCCATTTCTCCATGGATCAGCAACAGCGGAGTTTTTATCTTATCGGCATAACTGAAAGGGCTCATTCCTGCATACAGCTCAGGTGCCTGCCAGTAAGTGCGGTCTTCATTCTGAAAACCGAATGGTGTGAGGCTTCTGTTGTATGCACCGCTTCTTGCAATGCCAGCTTTGAACAGATTCGTATGTGCCAGCAGGTTAGCTGTCATGAAAGCCCCATAACTATGCCCGCCTACGGCCACGCGGTTCCTGTCGCCCACTCCCAGGTCCCACAGTTTATCGATGGCCGCTTCCGCATTCATCCTCAGCTGATCTACAAAATTATCATTGGGCTTTTTGCTGGTGTCAGTTGCCACGATGGGCATCTCTGCATTGTCCAGCACTGCATATCCCTGGGTAACCCAGAATACCGGTCCGCCATAGCTCACCATGGTAAAACGGTCCTGTGAGCCACGGATCTGCGCCGCATCAGCAGCCGAATTGAACTCACGGGGATAGGCCCAGATCAATACCGGCAGCCTGCCGTCTTTCTGAGGATCATAATTTTCAGGAAGATAGAGATCACCACTCAGATCTACCCCATCCGCTCTCTTGTACGTGACCTTTTGTTTGCTGATGCCTTTTAGTTGCGGGTAAGGATTCGCGAAATTTGTGATGGGCAGATCAGCGATCCGCAGTACCAGGTTCTTGATAAAATAATTCGGCATATCCTTCTGCGATTCGCGGCGGGTGAGCAATACCAGCTTATCAGCATCCAGCACTTCTGTTACAGCCTCGTAAGTTCCGGGCTGGCTGCGCCAGAGAATTTCATTCTTTTTTGTGGTCAGATCAAATCTTGCGAGGAAGGGAAGATCTCCCTTCGGAGAACTGCCAACCTGGTTGTTCATGAGCATTTTAGTACCATTATCCACCAGTTTGATCACAGGCCTTCCATATTTATTCTTCTCCGTTACAGGTGTACCGGGATTTGCATACGCATCAGTTGAATTGCGCTCCCACAGCATTTCGAGCTGTCCGGTTGAAGGATTATAACGGCTCATGCGCCCGCTCTGTCTGCTTTGCAGCCGCTCTGATACCAAAGCAAAATCTGCGTTGCCCCAGCTGATGCCACCGAAGCGCCAGGTAGTTTTGAAAAGCTCCCTGGGCTCACTGCTGAATGGCGCGCTGAGTGATAAAACCTGGTCGTGGAAATCAGTCCTGCTTTTGTAAATACCACTGTCAAGCGGCATGCACCAGGTAAGTGTTGCCGGCTCATCATCGCGCCAGTCGAATCCGCGAGGGGCATTCAATACATTGTCATATCCAGATGGGGATAATTCTGAAGAAGGTATGTCTGCGATCCGCTTCACCAGTTTACCGGTGAGGTCGGTGATACTCACTGTTGCATTGAAACCCGATGCAGGCACCAGGTACGAGAACGGTTTGTTGATGGTGCGCAGCAGCAGGAATTTTTTATCAGGCGATAGACTGTAAGAAGAATAAATAGCAGGCTTGCCGATCTTCGTTTCAATTCCGTTCACGTTCTTTACCAGTTGTGCCGTGGCATAGAAAGCAAATAACTGCTCATCGTATGGGGATCTGATCAGGTCCTGGTAAGTACGGCTGGGCGCCGTTTTCCCAAGGTTCTGCTGAATGGCCGGACCGGATGGCATCAGTGATTTCACCGGTGCCGCCGAGGCTGGTTGCAGGATGTTTTTGTACAGGATGGTCTGATCATCCATCCAGGAATACTCCTGCCCGGTAATCACATTGAGTGGCTGCCTGTTCATTTTAGCAGCCTTGCGTGAGGATACATCGATTATATAAAGATCCACTCCTTTATTGGTAGTATTGAGGAATGCGATCTTCTTCTCATCAGGGCTCCAGCTTACATTGCCTGCCAGCATACCTGCAGGAAGGCCTGTTACCTGGTATTCTTTATTGGCCGTGATATCTTTAATGATGAAGTTGTTGATGAAATTCTGACGGCTGGGAGCGAAGTTATTGGGATTGATACGGAGCCCCGCGATCTTCAGTTCGGGTTGCGCAAGCTCTTCCACCGAGGGATAACTGTTTTTTTCCATCAACAGCATCCGGCTTGCGTTTGCATTGATGCTTACAGAAGGAGTGGGTTTCGCGAGAAGCAGGTCTGCAATTTCTTTGGGTGGTGTCTTGTAACCTTCATCCTGGGAAAAGCAGGTAGAGAAAGTGAACAGGCTAAGGATCAGCAGCAGTTTTCTCATGTTATATAGAAATTTTTTTTTCAAATGGATACCAACTTGGACGACAAGCTATGAAAAATCCTGTGCAGAAATAGAAATTTGATGACAGCGGATTGGATTTCCATGTGAAAAAACCGAAAAACCATCCTTTCAAAAATGCGGCTGCCGCATTTATACATTTCGCAAAACCCGCACCAGTAGCGGGTTTCGAAAAATATTTATTACTTAATTGTTGCAACATATATTTAGTTTGTATAACTTTAGTAAATATCCGTAACGCAAAGTAATTTCTCCAACCCATGAAGACTTTTCGTTCCACTTCCAGTATCCTTTCACAATTATAAATCACGATAGCACATCTCTCGTTTCTCTTTTAGCCATGACTCACATTGAACCTGCTTTCGCCAGGTTAGTTTGTTTTCATCAACTTTCAGCTTGCGTCAATTCATGATTGATTGACGAACCATTATTACCAGTCCGGTGAAGGACCGGAAACCTTGTCGCCATGCATAAAAAGACCTACTGGCTGACACTGCTCGTGTCATGCTTAATCAGTTCTATTGCCTTTACACAACAGACGATCAGTATACAATTGATAGAGATCGTCAGGAAGACACCTGTTGCCTATGGCACACTGATCATCAAAGTCACAGATAACAGTAATAAAAAACAACTATACGTTACCGATAGTAATGGCATATCTGTATTCCAGGTAACCGGTCTCAACATCAGTATACGTGCATCACATGTGAACTACCTGCAGGTAGATACGGTGATCCGCCGGATATCGAGATCAGCAATATTTCTTACCGGTACAATGCACTCAACAATGATGTATTGAAAAACATTTCATTGACACTTCCCAGGGGAAAGATCACCGCCATTGTAGGGGCTAGTGGTAGCGGCAAGACCACCCTGGTAAAACTGTTACTTGGCTTTTACAAACCAGACCAGGGAAGTATCCGGATAGGGAATACAATCCTTTCACAAATCCCTTCTGAACAATGGCGGGAGAGTTGCGGCGCCGTATTGCAGGATGGTTATATCTTTTCCGACACCATTGCCAATAATATTTCAGAGTCCGATGAAGTATTCAACCAGGAGAAATTCGATAATGCCGTCTTCGTTTCAAATATCAGGGATTATATAGATTCGCTGGCTTTGAAGGCAAACACCATGATCGGCAGCAAGGCAATGGCCTCAGCCAGGGACAAAAGCAACGGGTGCTGATTGCCCGTGCGGTGTACAAGAACCCCGATTACCTGTTTTTTGATGAAGCCACCAATGCACTCGACACCAGGAATGAACATATCATCATGGAAAACCTGGATAATTTCTATAAAGGGAAAACAGTAGTGATCGTTGCGCACCGGCTAAGCACTGTCTGCAATGCAGACCAGATAGTGGTATTGGATGAAGGCATGATTGCTGAACAGGGCACGCATCATGAACTGGTAGAAAAGCAGGGGATCTATTTTCAACTCATCAAGAACCAGCTGGAGCTCAGCAGTTAAATATGCAAAACAACAATTTCAATCAACTCATCAGGAAGAGGATCGGCCAGATGCCGCCCCGGTTGAAGTATTGGGCGGGCGGCATTATCGGCGCTGTGGTCATCGGATTGATCTACCTGCTCTTCTTTTTTACAATAACCGATCAACAGGGAGAGACAACCCTGATTGAAAAGGTCTTCAAGAAAGAAAACACTAATCATTGATCGGACACCCTGCCTGTTTGCTGCAGTGGTAATATATATTTTTCATACATATAGGGAGAGAGCGGCTTCAATCTTATCCTGGGTTCAGTCGGGCGCCAGCCATGGCTGGTATAATATTCTATATTGTTCCTGTACTTTACATACCAGATCTGCCCGATCGATTCAAAAGTGATAGTTTCAGGCTGATTGATCTTTTTAAAGTATTTGAGTTTCTGGGAATCAAGCGCTACAACAACAGTGTCTCCCATACGCGGTTGACAGGAGACCGGTTCATAATGATCCCCTGCCCAATACATACAACCACCGGCCGAAGCACTCTTCCCTGAAAAAAAATAGATGACAACAGAAGAGATCAGTAACAGAAAGAGCAATAATAAAGCTGTTCTGGAAGAGATAAACGATTCCCATTTTTTTATTAAACTACTTCTGCGTACATGATTTCCCATCATTTCACTGGTAAAAACTTTCTGATTTATTTCAACTTTCATTATATCTACCGGGTGATTCCCTTTATTATTCCAGCTGGAATTTCTGGAATATCCGGATTCTACTGATCCGGTTTCCAGGATTGTTACAGATGCCGGATTTTCAGCAGCAGGCAGGATTTCCTGATCCGTTTCCGGAATCGTTCCGGCTTCCTGTTCAACTTCTTCATACTTCTTATTATAATCATATGGCCTGCCCTTGAAGTCGATCAACCAGGCTAAAAGCTTGATTACCTTTCGATCTGGCTTTCTGGTTCCTTTCTTTAAAAGGTTTTCCAACGGTTTGAATTTCCCAATTTCTATTCTATCTATCGCCTCCAGAATAACTCCTGCATTGCCCCCTTTGCCAAAGAACTCTTTAAGATCAGATTCATCCTTTACATCAAATCTATCTCTGCAAATAGTCATGCACAGGTCTCTCAAACCGGCAAGTGTAGGATTGACCAGGCTGTCAGGGAGTACCCCGGCAGCCTTCTTTTTTTCATAATCCTGTAATACCAGGTCTCTGTAACGGGCAAACATTTTCCGAAAAATTAAGGTGAGTGTATCGTTTAAAATGGAATTGTAAAAGCTTTTCCGGAATACCGTAAGAATTACCGGAATTACTGGAATTGTTTACCAATCCGCCTCTTACCCGCAATAATTTTGATCCCGGAATCAACAAACACCTCGAAAGCTAAGAGGTCCTCTGTACAGAATTGATTTCTCCGTGAGCTGCGAGAACGGAAGTTTTCAAAACGGCCTGGGAAGCGACTAAAAGGCTTCCGTATTCAATGCTCCATCCTTCCCAAAAAAAGTAAGAAGCGCTTCTTACCCGACTATTTCCCGGCACCGGTGCCTCGCATCCGGCCCCGGATGCCGGATTAATCCATCATTTAAAACTTTAAGCAAATGCTTTCAATAATCTTAGCATTATTCTGGGCCTTCGTATGCCCGGATCAGACCACTACGCACTGTAATAACAATCAGGGACAGGTTACAACTATGGATGATACCGGTGGCGAACCAGGACGGATTCCGCCCAGGCCTCCAAGACCATAATCATCAACGGAAAGGCAGGATTTATTCCTGTCTTTCTTTTTTTCAAAAACGAGATTGGCATTAAGATATATATTTTTTTATATTTAAGTCAAATTACCATTTTTGAGAACCTTAACCTTGCTGCTGCTTACTTGGGCTATCATTCCTGTTGCCTGCAAAGAACATCCCAAAACAGCCCAGCCCGAATACGAACCAGATTATCTCAAGGGAGAATCCCTTTTTCTGGCCAACTCCGATTCTGCCTTTTATTACCTGACTAAAGTGACTTCGGAATCAAAAGACAGTCTGAGCATTGCCATGTCCTACAACCTGATGGCCTGTATCCAGTCTGATGCCGGAGATTATTTCGGTGCTCAGGAATCAGCGCTTTCCGCATTGAAATATCTCAATACACAAAAACAAAGCGATCAGTATTGCCTGATGTCTACCTATGTTGGACTGGGAACTTCAATGCTCAATCTGAAATATTATGATGACGCATTAAGATATTTTAATCTTGCATTACAAATCAATATCGGCGAAAGCGAAAAAAATACTGCTCTGAACAATATCGCCCTCGTTTACAAAGGCAAAAATGAATTTGCCAAAGCTGTTTCCATTTACCGGGCAATAGAAAAGCAAAAACTGAAACAGGATGATTATGCCCGTGTGATCTCCAATCTTGCCAATGCCAGCTGGCTGAACGATTCCGGTTATCAGGCCGCTCCGGAGCTCTGGCAGGCAATGCAGATCAGAACATCGCTCAACGATGACTGGGGCCTCAATGCCAGCTACTCACATCTTTCCGATTTCTACACAGGATCAAACCCGGATTCAGCCCTGATCTATGCAAAAAAAATGTACGCTGTTGCCCAAAAGATCAAAAGCCCGTCCGACCAGGTGGAAGCCCTTGAAAAGCTGATCAGGCTTAGTCCTCCTGCTTCTACAAAACAATATTTTTTTCGCTATCAGTTTCTGAACGACAGCATCCATACAGCCCGCGACAGCGCCCGTAACCAGTTTGCACTGGTACGGTATGAAACGGAAAAGAGCAAGGCTGACAACCTGGTATTGCAAAAAGACAACACAGAAAAAAGAATACAGATCTTCTCGCAATGGATAATCATTTCAGGAACCCTCCTTCTGGCAGGTTTTCTTTTCAACCGGTACCGGAAAAGGAAGCAACGGAGCATGAAAGAGCTGAAACTCAAAACATCCCGGAAAGTACATGATATCGTTGCCAATGGTCTTTATGGTGTTATCACTGAACTTCAGCACAAAGAACAAATTGACAAAGATGACCTGCTGGATAAGATCGATTCGCTCTATGAACAATCCCGCGATATTTCTTATGAATTTGCCGATCTGAATCAGGATATATATGAAAGCGCCAGTAAAATGCTCGCATCCTTTGCCACTGCTGATACAAGGGTAGTCACCGCCGGTAATAACAAAGAGCTATGGAACAAATTGAAGCCTCATGCCCGGAAAGAGCTGGAGCATATCCTGAAGAACCTCATGATCAACATGAAAAAACATAGCCAGGCCCGTAACGTAGTGATCAGATTTGAAAAACAAAATAATCAGTTGATGATCCGGTACCAGGATGATGGCATTGGCCTTCCTCCGCAATTTAAATTCGGGAATGGATTGTCAAATACGGAAAACCGTATTTCTGCTTTGGGAGGCAGCTTTACTTTTGAGAAAACCGAAACAAAAGGATTAAGAATCCGGATTATTATCCCAATCAACTGAAAGTATGATCCAAAAAGTACTCATAGCAGAAGATCATGAAAGCTCAAATATTTCCATTCAGAAAACGCTGGAAGAGTTGGAGATCGGACATATCGATTATGTTTATTATTGTGACGATGCCTTTTCAAAAGTTGGAAATGCGCTGAACACAGGCAACTCCTATGATCTGCTTATTACTGATCTTTATTTTGAAGAAGACCAGGTACCGCAAAAGATAGACGGAGGGAAAGCGCTTATCGCTGCGGTGAGGAAAGTGCAGCCGGATTTAAGAGTGCTTGTATTTTCTGCGGAAAGCAATCCCTATATGATTGAAAACCTTTTCCAGAAATACGAAATAGACGGTTTTGTCCGGAAAGCCCGGAATGATGCCAAAGAATTGAAAAAAGCAATAGAAACCATCGCAGCCAATCAGCGGTATTTTCCACGGCACCTGATGCAGCTGATCAATCAAAAGAATGTCCACGATTTCTCTGACTTCGATATCACTATCATTTCACTACTGGCAAACGGATTGATGCAGAAAGATATCCCGGCTTACTTAAAAGAGAACAAAATAAAGCCCTCTGGATTGAGCAGTGTTGAAAAACGCCTCAACCTGATGAAACAGAAATTCGATTTTTCCAATAATCAGCAACTGGTGCTTTATTGCCAGAGTCTGGCGCTTATATGATGAAGTTCCTATTCCGTTTTCCTGAATTTCACCCACCTCAAAACCGGATTTCCATATTCAAATCCTGTAACCGCTCCTTTATCATTCCTCAGCATCCTGATGATCATCATCCCTCCCTGAAAAGCGTTAGTGTCAACCGGTTTAAATGGGAGTTTCTTTTCAGGAGTATGTTCCAGTTGAATGATCAGCATGCCGTCACCCGCCGTTACTGTGAATGCAGTACCAATCTCATCACTTGCATACCGGCCTTGCATGGCGCGCAACTCATCAGCTGATGGAGCATACATCCTTGCACGATGGAGCGTGGTGACCAATCCTTCCATCGACTTCAGCTCGATCAGGTCTTTTGATACAAAATTCAGTTCAAATTCATCCTGCGACATATACTGCACTATCGCACCCACGCTTTTGAATCTGTTTTTACCAATTGCAGCCAGGGCAGGTCCGTTGGCTATCCGCAGTCTAATTCCATCGTACTGTATCCGTACCGGCTCGCCTGTCCTGTCGTTAAAATACAGTCCTGCCCTTGATTTCAGATCAAGAGCCGCGAGTGCCGCACTATCTGTTATTTCACCGGGAATATTTTTTGTTTGGTCTTTCAGGTCTGCCGCATCGACCAGCAAATCAACAATCCGATGAGCAAACTGCATGCGGTTGGTGCCATCACCTGAATTGCATAAGATGGCAATGCTCAATCCATGTTCAGGATATCGGCCCAGCCAGCCTTTGTAACCTGCAGCACTGCCGCTATGCCAGATCTCTTTCACACCGCGGTAGCTATCCAGGAAAAGTCCACGTCCATACCCCAGTACTCTCCCGTTGTTAAGTGTTGCGGGTTCCTGGATTTTAGCGGTAACGAATTTACCAAGACGTGCATCTGTAATTGCATCGTTCCAGATTACCAGATCACTCGCAGTGCTCATCAAAGCACCACCACCGCCGCGGTCATTATCCATCAGGATCATCATCTTCCAGTTATTATTTTTCTTTTCATAGGCAAGTGCCCTGTCAGGAATAATATCCCGCAGATCATCCTTGTAACTGGTGCTCTTCATGCCCAGTTTTTCAAATAATCTGGCATTCGCAAACGCAGCAAAACTGTTCCCCGTTTTCCGCGCAATGATCTCTTTCAGCAATACATAACCGCTGTTTGAATAATCCCATTCGTCACCGGGGGCAAAATTCAGGCCGCGTTGCCGCATCACCAGTTTCAGTGCATCGGGATCACCATTGGTGATCGGCATCATGCCGGTCCAGTCGCGGATGCCGGAAGTATGCGTCAGTAAATGATCCAGCGTGATCTTAAAACCATAATCAGGTAATTCAGGTATATACTGATGAATATCTTCAGTGAGAGAAAGCTTTCCTTCTTCCACCAGCAATAAGGTGGCGGCCGCTACAAACTGCTTGGCAAGAGAGCCTGCATCAAAGACCGAATTGACACTGAGTGGCACTTTCCTTTCCAGGTCAGCACTTCCGTAGGCACGGTTCAAAATCACTTTGCCATGTTGTGAGACTGTACAGACGCAGCCAGGTGCTTTTTCGCTGGTCCAGTTGAAGATCTTATCTATCTCTGTGAGCTTGTCCTGCGCCATAACACTGGTATGATGCAAGAAGATCAGTGATAGGGTAAGCAGCATGCCGGCTTTGGCAAATATATTTTTCATCTGTTGCAATTTTTTGAGGTTCTATCTGAATCCGAAAATAATGGGGAAGAGAAAAGTGACGATGATGGCCCAGGCTGCGTACACCGGCAGATAAGCTGCAATGGAAATTCCCACATCGCCCGCTTCTTTTTTCTTCGAGGCCACCAGGTATAATTGCCGGGTCACCAGTAAAATGTTTATCAGGATCAATACATTTCCACCCAGTACTGCCAGCCTGTTTGGTGTGAGCCCCCATGAAGAGATGCGGAACAGGATAGCGGCAAGCACGATGCCGTTCACTATGATGGTAACAACAGAAAGTAATAACAGTATCCAGATCTCTGCCGCTGTCTTTTCATGCCGGGATGCTTCTGCGATGGAAAAGAAGATGATGGCCATTACCCCGATCAGCAGCACATTGAAGAGCAGCAGGAATTCCCTGTCATTGAAAGGGTCCTTGCTCCTGGAAACAAATGCTACCAGGAATACCACCAGCATTACCAGTACCAGCGGGCTGAATATCCTGGCTATAACAGGCGATACTTTTCCAACCAGCTGCGGATTTGATTGTACCAGGTAAGTTCCCAGCAAGGGGGCTGCAGAAAGTCCGGTTATTACCACATAATTAAAATAGATCTTTTCTATTTGGATTCCGATCATGGAAAAGAGATTGATGGTAACAGCTGTGAGGATCCCACCTGCAATCAGGATGAGCGTGGTCATCACCAGCAGGTCGCCATTGTAGCTGAGAAAATTCAGTCTTTTTCCCGGCTGATTGTTTGTATCACCAAATACAAATCCGAGCAATGACCAGAGAAAAAGCGGCAGGTGAATGCAGGCCAGTTGCGTGGTGTCGTGTTCCATTACATCAGGGAGCGAATTGATATACACAACACTGGCCAGCATCGCTATTGTTACGAAAAGGATCTTGCCGGTTCCTGCTTTATGCTTCCAGGCGAAATAGGCCGTAAGAAAAGGAAAAACGATAAAGCCAACATTACGCATGTAAAATGGCTCTTCATTCAACCCGAAGATGACAGGCAGTTTCGCCACGAGTGCCGCCATCACGGAAGCGATGATCACAAAGAGCAGGTCGTGGCGCAGATCAGGTGCAGCAGCTGTGCCGGTATAGTTCAGCCTTGCCTGCCAGAATCCCAGGAGGGAATTGTTCTGCAGGCCGGGATACAGCAGGTTGAAGGAGCGCTTGAAAGCCGGTTTGTCGGATCTGTACAGCGTTTCCAGCGCTGCGGGATCATGTTGGTTAGCCAGGATCTCTTCTTTCATATGAATGGTTATAAGTTGATTCACAATGCTTGTTTAAAATTTTTGAAAGAACTTTGTATTTCAAAGTAAAAGGACAAAAAAAATGGGTTTTTAGGGTTTTGTCTTGTTTGAATTGAGTAATTGCTCCAGTGTTTTCAGGTGATCGTCGAATGCTTTTTTACCTGCCTTCGTCATATAATATTTTGTATTTGGTTTCCTGCCAACGAATGATTTGTCCACTCCGATGAATTCTTCTTTTTCCAAAGCCTTCAGGTTGCTGGCCAGGTTACCATCCGTTATATCCAGGTAATCCTTGAGGGCATTGAAGTCAAGCATCTCATTCACGGCCAGCACCGACATGATTACCAACCTGATCCTGTGCTCAAATGCTTTATGTAAACCATCGATGGATATTTTCATCTTTCGTACCTGTAATGCATGTAAATGCCATAAACAATATGGACCACGCCAAACCCCAGCGCCCATAGCAGCAGTCCGTACTCCGTGAAATAAGAACCAATCAGTCCGAGCCCCACATTGATCAGTCCCAGGCTTTTCATTTCTGCATAGGTAAACTTTCCGGCACTGTACTGTGCGAGGCCATAGAAAAGCAAAGTGAACGGTGCAACGAACCCCGTCATTCCTTTCGCCATCATGATCAGCACCAGCAGTCCACCTGCAACCAGCGGCACGCCCATATTCACCAGTAACCGCTTCCCTACCGGATTGCTGAATTTCTCCTGCATCCTGCCAGCCTTTTTCCAGGAAAGCAGGAAGGCCGTACCGAGGGCCAGTACCAACACAATCAATCCTGTCAGCACCAACGATTGTATCTGGTCACCGGCCGCAATATCTTCACCAGGTTCAAAGTCCAGGATATACCAGGCAACGAAGGCACCGGCCAGGGCGTAAATACCCGCCATCACACCTGCCAGCCCGGATAACGACAGAAACCTGGAAGACCGCTCCATCATGGACCGCATCTCCGTTATGTCCTGAATATATTCCCGTTCATTTTTCACTTGAAAGTACTTTGAATTTCAAAGCTAAAGTAAAATCCTTGATTTAGCAAGCAGATATGCCATTTTTTATTGTATCCGGGAAAGTTCTGGACCGGCGGGGGAAAATCCGGTTTTAAAAGGGTCTGTCCCTTAAAGACAGGCTGAGCATGGATGGCAGCAATCAGGAAAGTGCAGAGTTTTGCGGCGTGGGCGCTATAAATAACGGAATACCTGCTTACGGTATTCTTCAAAGTCCTGCTCATTGGAAAAAGACTGGAATCTGTCCTGCCTCCCATCCCTGTTCTCTCTAACGAGGATCACTTCCTGCCCGCCAATGATGGTGCGTTTTGCTTTCTCGAAAATCAGTTCCAGCTCCTGCACATCGCGGATGGTCTGCAGCTCTTCTATGCGGTTCACTACAATTACAAAGTCTTCCATACTGCTTGTTTATCGTAAAGTTATGCTCTTCTTTCCTCCTTTGTAGCCTGGAGATTTCTGGCCGGGATCACTGTTCTATGATCAATTCAAAATTACTGTTGAAACTCAGCTTGCCTTCTGTTTCCACTTCACTGCCCGGTATTTTCCACCCCTTCAGTTTACCGGTCTTGCCTTTGGCAATCAGATCGGCAATCTGTTTATCCGTGAGTTTCTTTCCGAATATCTCAAAAGGCACCTTGAATCCACAGACACTGAAATTGGCACAGCCATAGGCTGTATTGCCTTTGCGGAGCGGATGTGATTTACATTTCGGACATTGCTGTTCATCGATGGCTACCGCTTTTTTCGGTTCTTTGGCATCTTTAGGCTCTTTGGATTTGTCTTCTTTCTTTGGTTTTTCGCTTTTCTCCTTTTTCTCAGGCTGTTCGGGCGCAATGGTGATCACCTTGTAATTGGCCGTCTTTACCTCTGCGGTAAGATCGATCACCATTTGGATCAGTTCCTGCTTGAAGGTTTCCATCGCGTACTCGCCTTTTTCTATCTGCCGTAATTTTCGCTCCCAGATCCCCGTTAGTTCAGGGCTTTTCAGTAATTCCGTCTGAATGGTATCTATCAGATCGATACCCGTTTGAGTGGCAAAAATATTCTTCTTCTTTTTTTCGATGTATTTCCGGCGGAAAAGTGTTTCAATGATATTGGCGCGGGTGGAAGGCCGCCCGATGCCGTTATCTTTCAGCAGTTCCCGCATCTCTTCATCATCCACCTGTTTGCCGGCAGTTTCCATGGCGCGCAGCAAAGTGGCCTCGGTAAAGGCTTTTGGAGGGGAGGTCTTACCCTGGTGTATCCTTGGTGTATGCGGACCGGTTTCGCCTGCTGTAAAAACGGGCAGGATCTTTTCCTTTTCTTCCTCGTCCCCTTCTTTTTTTGCACTGACATCATTGGCATATACTTCTTTCCATCCCGGCTCCAGGATCTGCTTTCCTGTAACCTTGAAAGCCACCTGCCCAACTTTCCCGAGCACGGTGGTATTGGAGATCTTACACTCAGGATAGAAGGCCGCAATGAAGCGCCGCGCTATAAGGTCATATACCCGCTTCTCCTCAGGTCCGAGGTTTGACGGAAAGATGCCGGTAGGAATGATGGCGTGGTGATCGGTCACTTTCTTATCATCGAATACAGTCTTTAATTTGGGGATCGGCTGGGCCAGCACCGGGGCAGTGAGGACCGCATAAGGCGTCAGGTCTTTCATGATCCCTTCAATTTTCGGATGCAGGTCTTCTGACAGATAGGTAGTATCTACCCTTGGGTAAGTAACCAGTTTTTTCTCGTACAGGTTCTGTACATATTTCAAAGTATCATCTGCCGAATATGCATATTTTTTATTGGCTTCCACCTGCAAGGCGGTGAGGTCAAAGAGACGGGGATTTCCCTCTTTACCTTCTTTCTTTTCAAAACTGGTGATCTCGAAAGGATGTTCTTTCAGATAGGCCAGTCCTTTTTCCGCCCTGTCAAGCACTTTGATCCGGTCGATGGTTGCCGTGAACTCCACATCGCGGTACATGGTTTTCAGTTCCCAGTATTCTTCCGATGTAAATGCATTTATCTCTTTTTGCCTGGCCACGATCATTGCCAGGGTGGGCGTTTGCACCCTTCCGATGCTCAGCACGGTTTTGCCCTGGGCAAACTTTTTAGTGAAAAGGCGGGTGGCATTCATGCCCAGCAGCCAGTCCCCGATAGCGCGGGCACTGCCCGCTGCATATAAATTATTGTACTGTTCGGATTCTTTCAGTTTCTGGAAACCTTCGCGGATAGCGTCTTCTGT
The DNA here is from genome assembly GCF_051955275.1 of Pseudobacter sp. Classification (NCBI taxonomy): domain Bacteria; kingdom Pseudomonadati; phylum Bacteroidota; class Chitinophagia; order Chitinophagales; family Chitinophagaceae; genus Pseudobacter; species Pseudobacter sp. The sequence goes on from NZ_JBQCGW010000024.1 coordinate 15,855, forward strand.
GAGGGATGAGATCCAGAGCCTCTTCACAGGCACGGCACATTGCGCTTTGAGCAATACCCACCGCTGGATGAGCTCTCCTTCCTGGCCGGCATCACCGCAGTTGATCACTTCATCACATTGTTTTACCAGGGTCTCAATCACTTTGAACTGCTTCTGTACACCCGCATTTTCAATCAGCTTGATGCCGAAGTTGGCCGGGATCATGGGCAGGTATTCCAGTCGCCAGAATTTCCATTGTTCCGTATAATCATGCGGCTCCTTCAGGGTACAGAAATGCCCGAAGGTCCAGGTGACCTGATACCCGTTGCCTTCATAATACCCCTCCTTACGTTGTTTGGCGCCAATCACATCCGCAATATCCCGCGCTACGCTTGGCTTTTCCGCAATGCAAACCTTCATAGTGGATGAAAAGAGGGCAAATGTCGGGAATTCCGCTTATTTCAGTAATTGTTTTATCCATTCTGTTGTAACCGTCACGGATGGTCCGAACGCAGGGCTCTTCATATATTCCAGCAAACTGTACCGCAGTTGCTTTGCCTGCGGGCGGTTATCCAGATCGGTCATCAGGTCCATACCGGAGAAGATCAGTCTTCCCTTCCCCACCTTCACTTCAAAAAGATTCGCAAGATTTCCATTGGTCACAAAATTATCGATCACACGTACGATCACGGCTTTATCCGGTATTGAATCCAGTTTCAGCGTTTTGCTTTTTTTAGTGAGGTCCCACCATTGCCAGTCCGTGTAGGTATCTGTCGGAAAATTCCGGAGCGCAGCATGTTTTGATTTAATGAGCAGCCCCATGGTACCTGGCTGATCAGGAAAATGCACCGGGCTCCAGAAAACAGGAACAAACCTGCCGGTGATGCCTTTTATGGTATCCACGGGTGGCGATAATAGAACTGTCTTTCCTTTGTCAAGTGCAGCTTTCGCTTCTTCATAAGATCCTGTCACCAGAACATGATCTGCTGTTGAACGCAGGTCAGCAGGATATATCCAGATATTCCAGCTGTTATGAAAAGCAGTCCCGTTCACACGCAGCTCCACCTGAAGCCTTGCGGCAGTGGAAATTTCCTGCAATGGAAATTGCATCGTCCCCGCTTTCAGCCCGTTTCCAACAGGATAGTCCCGTTTTTCAAAAACGCCTTTGGCGAGCAATACTCCTTTATCATTCCGGATATTCCATTCAACTGCCGCCTGCTTCAATGGCTGGAAGAAGTTTGCAAGTTCTGCCTCTGCCGTGAAAGTTTCATTATTCAGGTAAACCGCTTTGGGATAACGGATCAGCGGTGTGAGTGCATTATTGAATGCTTTGAATGCAGCAGCGGAAACAAATCCCTTCGGTTGCCAGAAAGCATTCAGTAGACCTACCAATGCAGTCCCCTGCCCAGGAAAATCCTGCAATTGCAATAACTGGAAACCATCGAAGCCCCTGGTTTTCATGGCACGCTCTATTTCTTCTTTGTATAAAAGAGTGGCCAGTTTACCGGAAGCATACAGGAATTCCGGTGCTTTGTGTAACAGTCCTTTTTCTGCCAGGTCATTTTTGATGGCAATGAAATTGTGAGGAACAAGATTGCCGGTATATTTCGCTATCTCAGAAAGATCAGGGTATACGGAATACTGACCGATCTCGTGGGAGATCACCGGCATTTTGATGATGGCAGAAGTAGCGGTGTAATCTTTGGAGAAGTCGGGCGACTGATCATTGAACACTCCCTGTCCACGCACCCATCCGTCTTTTGTCCATTGTGTTATGAAGAAATCGTCCTCACGTTGAGGGATACCTGTAACCCCTTGCTGAAATGAAAAACTGGTAGTGGTATATAACCTCCGGCCATCCCTTTCTTTCAGCTCATGCACCAATGCATTAAGCTGATCGAAATTCCCTTCGAGTTCATTACCCATTGAAAAGAAGAGAAAGGAAGGGTGATTGCCATATTGACCCAGGATGCGGGCTGCTTCATCTTTAAGGAAACTGAAAGTGGCGGGATCCTTTGCCACAGTAAGGCTCCAGTGCGGAAGTTCCACCTGCAGATAAAACCCAATTTCATCTGCGGCTTCAAAAGCCACGCCGGGTGGGCACCAGCTGTGAAAACGGAAACTGTTCAACCCAAAATCCTTCGCCTTTTTATAGAGGTCAAGCCATTCCTGCTTTTTCATGGGCGGGTAACCGGTAAGCGGAAAGATCACACATTCCAGGTTTCCACGGATGAAGATGCGCTGGTCATTCAGGTAGAGATCATTGTGCTGCACTGTGAGATCACGCAGACCGAAAGCCGTTCTGAGCGTGTCGCTCCCATCAGCAGATTGTAAGATTGTAATCAGCTGATAGAGTTTGGGAGAGAATTCATTCCAGCGTTTTGCAGTGGGATCCATGGGCAGGCCTGCTTCAAAACTTTCTCCTTTATCCTGTTCGTTGTTAGTGGAAACTGTCCATTTCTTTTTGGTGACCGGATCGATCACGTAACTTTTCACCGTGTATGGTTTACCTGATGGATTATTGATGGAAAACCTGATGCGCAGTTGCTTTTCTTTCCATTCCGGCGTAATGTCTGCATGTATCAAAGACAATGCGGGTTTTGCTTTCAAAGAAATATATCCCAGGATTCCATTCCATTTGATCTGTGTATGGTTGGTGTAGGCATGCGCCATTTCGTAGCTGTCTTCACTGGCATATCTCTTTGAAGTGGCATTGATCTCAGGAAACAAATCACTGTTATCGATTGTGATGGTGAGCTGGTGCTGCCTGCCTGGCTGTAACCGGCCGGTGAGATCATATACATGTTCTGTTACCAGGGATTGCTGCGAAACAGGAATTTTCACTCCGTCGATGCTGATCTCCGACCTCCAGATCACCCTGCCCAGGCTAAGGATGATATTTTTATTTTTCCATCCGGAAGGGATACGGATTGTCCTTGAATAATGAGCTTTCCCCGTATAACTCACTTTCCGGGCCAGGTGGCCCAGTGAAGCGATATTCAGCAAAGGCTTCTCCATGTTTTTTTTACCGATTCCCGCATCATCCAGGGTACCGGGAAGCTTGATGGTATACACCGGATGAAGACTGTCTTCCAGCTGCACTTTCCACATGCCATTCAAGAGTATCTGCTGAGCATATGAAGATTGCGACAATACTGATGACAGCAATGCCATACCTGCGGCCAGGAATTTAAATGCCCGTTTTACACTTCCGCGATCATTTTCCATAAAGCTGAAACCTTGCATGCTTTGAATTGAATTAAATGTAAACTTATGAAAATAGGGAATCGCAAAGAGAAGGCGATGGTCCTGACAGGTATAATCCTACCTGATCACGGGCCTGTGTTGCCTGTAATCTGAGACACGAGCGGGGAATAAGCTGGTAGTTGCCAGACTGAAGGGATAAAGATCATTGAAAACGAGGTTATATCAATGGATCATTTTATGGAAAAAATGGACATTATTACGAAGCTCAGGCATCGTACCCGCTCTGGCCGCATTGGCATATTTTTTTCCGCGAGCAGTATAAATTCCAGTAATGCCATGGAAATGGAACAAATCATCGGGATTGTGGCCAGTATTTGCACAGGTGTTTCTTTACTGCCCCAACTCATCAAAATAATCAAAGAGAAAAAAGCTGATCACCTGTCCCTTGGCATGATGATGGTTCTGCTTGGCGGATATATTTTATGGATCACTTACGGTTTCTTCAAATCAGACCTGATCATCATTATTTCCAATATCGTTTCACTCTTACTCAACATTGCAACCATAGTAATGTCCCTGAAATATAAAGGATCCAAAAACAGTTGATTTGTGCAACAACTTCTACAAAACTCAGTCTGGTGCTGATTTTCAAGGGAAGCCAACTGTTACGGCAAGCTTCATCCTTTTTATTTTCCCATGGCATGTAGTTTGAAATCAATGCTATAAACTTATAGCTATGGCAAAAACTAAATCGCCTGCCAGAAACAAAAAAGCTGCTGTATCAGCCGGCGCGGCAAAAGGAAATTCTCAACTGGAAAAATATTTTCATGATGCATTAAAAGATATTTACTGGGCAGAGAAAGCATTGACAAAAGCCCTTCCAAAATTGAAAAGGGCTTCTACCACAGATCAACTGCAAACGGCCATTGATACGCATCTCGAACAAACCAGGGAACAAATTACAAGACTCGAAGAAGTGTTTCAGCTCCTTGGCAAAAAAGCCCAGGGTAAGAAATGTGAAGCGATGGAAGGTCTGGTTAAAGAGGGAGAAGAAGCAGTGGAGTCAACGGAGAAAGGCAGTATGACCAGGGATGTGGCTATTATTGTGGCTTGCCAGAAAGTGGAGCATTATGAGATCGCCACCTACGGAAGCCTGGTGCAACTGGCCAGGACCATGGGAAATGCGGATGTGGCCAATGTACTGGAAACTACACTCGAAGAAGAAAAAGAAACAGATCTGTTACTCACTTCCATCGCTGAAAACAATATTAACTGGGAAGCAGAACAGGAGGAAGAAGTAGAAGAAGAAGCCTGATTGAGATGCTGAAGGAATTTAGCAGAAAGGCCGGCAAACGCCGGCCTTATCCATTTACTATATTTCAAGAGATCATTACCAAACATCCTTCTTGTGGATGGCTCTGGTATCCCGGATATATTGAACCACTTCATCTTCCGGGTCTGCCTGGAGCAGCCTTTCTGAAAAAGAACGGTCCCAGTCATTCACTGCCTGCCGGATACTCACACCGGTGCCGAATATACCGTTTTCGGTATCCGGGCCCAGGAGACAATTATAACCTTCTCTGTCGCTATACACTGTAGGCCTGAACTCGCGTACTGAAAATGGAAGATCGGCAGATGTGTAATCGATCTTCACAATTGATTTTTCATCAACCGCCATTTGCTGCATATACAATGATTAGAAGGTTAGTAATTAATTACGCTGTAAATAGGCAACAATATTCACTCTTAATGGACCTGCCTTTTCTATGGCCTGCCTGATCTCTTCATGGCTTTTGCCAGGGAACTGACGATGCAGATATTCCACTTCGGATGGGTCTTTGGCATCCACCCGGATATCATCCTGTTTGCCCGTATTCTGTTTATTATCTGACATGGGAAATAAGTTTAAAGGAATTCCTGCAATAGCTGTACCAGCGTAAAAAAGCCCGGTTTCCACCAACTTTGAGGAAAAATCTGTAAATCTCATCCCATATGGTTAATTTCATCCGCTGGCAGCATCAACTGCTACCCTGAAACATTAGCTAACAATCAACCACTTGCCAAATGACAAGAGAAGAAAGGATTGCCCAATCTGAAACTCACGTATTTAAAGTTGTTTTCCCGGATTCCCTCAATCACCACAATACCATGTTCGGCGGCAGGGTGATCATGATGATGACAGAAACCGCCTTCATGACCGCCACCCGCTTCTGCCGGCAGACATTTGTTCTGGTCAGCAGCGGACAAATTGATTTCAAAAAGCCGATACCTGCCGGCACTATGGTGGAACTGGTCGGCCGCATACATAAAGTGGGTAATACCAGTATCAAAATTGAAGTGGATGTTTTCCTGGAACACCTCCATGAAGATGGCAGGGAAAAGGTGGTCAACGGGATCTTTACACTGGTATCGCTCGACGAAAACAGTAAGCCAACACGCATTCTTGTATAAATGAAGGCGTCATTCACCGCCTCCATTCTATGATTCGTAATCGGTTTTGTGACAGCCATACATGATTGTGCCTTGCATGCTTGCAAAGCAATATTCCTGTATATACATTGGAGTCACAAAATTCTTTTTATGAAAAACGTTTTCTACAAAGCCAGCCTGGCAATGATCCTCCTGAGCGCCGGACCAGCTACTGCCCAGGACTGGAAGCCTCTGGGCGATCCAATTACCCGCAACAACAAGATTGCATTATCAATAACCACTACCGGTAAGGCATACACGGCGTATGACAATACCATGAATGGATTGAACGTAAAATCATTCGACGGAAAAAGCTGGGCACAGGTAGGCAAACCTGATTTCACAGGCACCCACTCTCCCATCTTTGATCTGGCAACTGACCAGGAAGGCATTCCTTATGTAGCGTACCGTTGCGTAAAAAAAGGAACCACCGGAGAAAAAGCGTGGGTAGAGAAATTCGATGGCAAACAATGGGTAGCTGTAGGACCAGATGCTATCAGTACCGGCTCCGTGAATGATATCACCCTGGCATTCGACAATAACAATAAACTTTATTGTGCATTCGCTGATTACAAACGCCAGAAGCTGGCCATAATGCAGCTTGATAACAACAACTGGGTGGAACTGGCTTCCCCGCAGGATCAATCCACCTGTGATGAGATCACGCTCAAATTCACCAGTACCAACGTTCCTGTGATCTGCTACGCAGATACCAAAAACGGGAAAAAAGTTACCGTAAAATCCTTTGATGGCACAAAGTGGACACTCACCGGAAGCGCTCCCGCATCAGATAAGGAAGGGAAGTATATCAATATGAGCCTCGACAGTAAAGGCCATCCTGTGGTGGCCTACCAGTACACCTGGGATGGAAAGATCCTGGTCAACAAATTCGACGGCAAAGCATGGACAAAAGTGGGGGAGCCAGTATTCGACAGCTACAATGATAATATATCCATGACGCTCGATGCCCAGGACAGTCCCGTAGTTGCTTATCATGTGAACAAAGGCAACAGCCCCATTGAAGTGAAAAGGTTCAATGGAAGCAGCTGGACAAAATTATCCGATGCCGGCCTTGGCAGTTATTACACGTCCATCATCAATTATAAAGGTACCCTCTATATCACATTCCAGGAAAACGGAAAAGGTGGTGTGGTAAAGCAATTATCCAACTAAGAACCGGAACATAATAAATCATGGCGTGGCCGTTCTCCGGAACGGCCTTTTTTATGCCAACGGGGGCCGACTAAAATGGGATATCGCCATTACACAGTGAGCAGTCGCATGCGTCCCTGCGAGTGACGGATATGCCGTGGCCTCCTGCGACACAGTGCTCGCCAGAGGCGGGCAAATAGAAGTCACTCGCGGGGGACGCGAGTGACCGGGCACAGCGAAAATAAAGGGGGCTAACCTTTTAATTCCTTTTCATATAATCTGTCAGCTCTGATTTGCTGGCATCAAAAGTAAATTCTTGGTTCACCAGGTAGAAATTTCTTTTATCATGCGAAACAGAATAAGCATATTTTGCGAAATCCAGTTTTGATTTCTCGAAGCTCATAAGACCTACAATGGATCTTACCTGCGCTACTGTGAGGCAATTATTCCTGGCAATCAGTTTAGCCTGTTCAAATTTGGTATCCTCAAAAGTGCTGCTGCGAATCACTCCCAACGCCTGATCCAGCTCTTTGTCAGAGAAAGCAAAACCACGGCAGTTAACCTGTTCACAGCGCGGAAAGGAAGGACCAGGCTGCTGACCTCCTGGCCATCCGGGATTATCAGGGCGAGGCTGTCGCGGCCCTGCTGCAACAGCAAAAGCACGCAGGTTATACTGGTGATCCTTGCTGGCAACGGCATTGATCACAAGGTCATAATCTTCGGTATTGTACATATGGAGGTATCCATATTTCGCCACTTCAAACTGGTCACTGGAATAATCGGCGATCATCTTCACCATGCCTGCAACCTGGCTGGCTGTAACACAGTGGTTGTCCATAGCCTGCATGGCTACTTTTGCCTTACCATAAGAATAATATTCATCACTGATCTTCTTTTTGAGAGTAACGAAAGCCATTTCAGAAAGGGTTGGCGCCTGGCAAACCGTACGGTTGGGGAGATACTCGCCCCTGTTTGGCGGGATAGGATATCCTCCATCGCGTGGATCATTGCCACGCGGCGGACGGCCAACATTATCCGAACAACAGCCGCCATTACGGGAATCGCAGCGTTCACAACAGGCCCTGTCCCGGCGGTCGTTGAAATCAGGAAGGCCTTCCAGCAGATACTGCCTGTTTCTTTTCCTGAGCGTAAGAGGCTGTAGTGGTCTGCTGGTAACCAGTTCCTGTACCAGCGGAGCAAAAGCCGGATTCTGGAATGCGATCTTGATCACGGATTTACCGGATCTGATCACAAACCTGATAGTACTGACCGGTTGGGCAGTCTGTGCAACATCATTGACGTACACATAGAATTTCGATTTGTCTTCTGTGCGGATGATCAGGGGAAAGGATTCCTGGGCCAGCAATGGGCTTGCAAAGAACAATAATAACCCGAGGATAAATTTTACATTCATACGGTAAAAAATTAAATGATAGTGTGAAAACTGCTATCTAACGCTGTTTTTGCCAAAAACGATGCATTACCGTTTCCGGACAAACCAAAACGCCAGGCAGATGCCACAACCGATGCAAGCCATTGCCGCATTCGTTACCGCAAAAACGCGATTCATCTCAGTTTATTTCATTCTGTATTTTTTTGGAGGTTATTACGAGGAATGCCACAGTCGCTCGCATCCCCGATTATTTTACTTCCAGCACAATGTTCAACTTATTCAAGCCGGTAGCGCTCTCCCAGGTATCCTTATTCGCTAACCGGATGGCATACTCCGGGCGGTTTCCAATACTGGCGTATTTATCCGGAAGTGATAAGTAAATTTCATAATTACCGGCAGGAACAGCAGCAGGAACAATTACAGCACCATCCCATTTGGTAATACCGCTGTACCATTTGCGGGGATCGGCATCCGTATCGATCACAGTCTGCTGACCGGTAGTTTTGTTTCTCAGAACAAGCTTTACCTGGCGGGGATTGTAGCAGGATGCATATCCTTTATTGAGCAATTCAATGTTGAATTTCAGGGTCTCTCCCCTGGTGATGCTTTTGGGAAAACCGGCCGACTTCAAAACAAACCTGTACCCCAGCCTTCTTTTGATCTCCTCCATGCAGCCATCTTTCTGCCAGTCGTTATTCACATCATTGTTATAAGCACAATTCAGGAAACTGTAATGCATCTTTTCCATTTCAGTCTGGGCGATGCCGGCAGGCTCGCAATCATTCTGCGGACTGTAATCATCAGTACAGGTTTCACCTCCCACCACCACATAGCGGCTGTCTTTATTCTTATAATCTTTCAGAATGTTGAGGTCTGATTTTCGATCAGAAACCGAATTCCCGTAATCTTCATAGGTTCCGTAATCATCGGCAGATGCCAGGAAGCAATCATTATGAAAAGCGATCCTGGCCTTATCCGTTCCGCTGAATGCTTCCCCTTCCGAAAGAGCGCCCACATTGGTAAGTGCGCGCACACCGTAGACATAACGCTGTTTCAATTGCGGATAACGTACCTGCACCATCCTGTCAGCCGGCACTGCATCCAGGAGGGCGCGCAGTACTTCGATCCGGTCGTTCCAGTTATTATCCAGCAGCTTTCCTGCGGATGCATTACCCGAAGCATCGCCAAAATGATCAGTATAATATTGTTCGCCCCAAACACCCACAAAGCCCATCTGCACACAGGCGATCACATCAGCATTTTCTGTGAGCACTTCTTTCAATTGTGCAATATGCCCAAGCACTACCTCTTTGGGAGCATCTCCATAAGGTGGACAGATAAATTTCTCCGGGCAGCTGCCTGCTTTGGAGGAAACGGTATAGGTAAACCTGGGAATGAGCTTGGAACCGGCAGTACGTGCGATATTGAAATCAGCACGCACACTGTTTATGAATGCTGCAGACAATGGTTTGTCCTTGAAAATATCCAGTACATAATATCTGAATACGAGGCTGCTGGTCACACTGTAAGTGCCCCCATCCGCCTTTGCGCCTGTTCTCCATTCCCTGAGTTGCGAAAGGTCCAGCGCCGTATAATTACTTGCCCTGGTTTCACTGTAACGATAAAAACCTCTTTCCGGATTGGGAAAATCCTCTGTGCTTTCTGTATAGGTCACCATTGTATTCCCGGGATCCTGCGCAGCAGTTTTTACAGGTTTTGAACAAACCACAGAAGTAAAAACTATGGCCAGGCAATTGAAAATCATTTTCACGTTAGCGATCATCGTACGAATTTAAGAGGATTATTTTCCTGTCAGTTCAAAGAAAGGCAACTGGTTCAATGCTGCATCAACGGTGATCTTAGCAGGGCCTTTGAACAGTTTACCATCGATGTATCTCCATTTTCCTTTAGGCAAGAACACTTCCCTCCTGCCGCTCTTAGTCAGCACAGGAGCCACCAAAAGACTGGTTCCTACCATGAACTGATCATTACAGGCTTCGAACCCGGCGCCCGGGAAAACATATTCCATATGCCGTACAACAGGCTCACCTGTCACTGCAGCTGTTTTCACCAGGTCCATGATCAGCGGCGTATATTTCTTTCTCAATTCAACGGCAGCCTTTACTGCTGCCAGATGCTCCTGATCCAGGATCCGCCAGGGAGCAACGGAAAATTGCATCATCGGCATCAGGGCATGACATTGGGCAGAACGTACCACCAGGTCCTGATCCAGCTTGCTGGCATCCACATTATCAAAAGAGCTGTAGTCTCCGCCTCCGATCATATCCGGGCAGGTAAAGGAATAGCCCAGTAAACCTGCCGTTGTCATTCCGGGCACTAATTTCTGCAGGTCTTCCCAGGTATGGTTCTTATCCCTCAGGCGCTCTGCGAGCGGCTCTCCGCCACGCTTCCACATGGCCCGGTATTCATTCAGAGCATATTTGAGGCCAAAGGCGCCCCATAGTTCAGTATGCTCATTAGCAGCTGCTTTTTTGAAACTGATGGCATTGGCCGGATAATATTCCGGGTCACCGGCATCCAGTTTGAAACCATCCACTCCATATTCATTCACCAGTTTATCCAGCTGCTGCTGGTACCAGTTGATAGCTTCAGGGTTGGTAAAATCCATCACCATACTGAACCCGTTCCACCAATGGATGATCGCAGGCCTGGTGCTTGATTCCCAGCTGAGGCTGGCATCTCCCCCATTGTCCATCATCACCCACTTCTTTTTCATGAGGAAACGTGCTTCCTCAGAATCCGGGCGGATAAATGGACAAACCCAGAGCATCACTTTAAAACCCAGCTGGTGCAATTCATCGATCATTGCTTTGGCATTTTCAAAACGGTCCTTCCTGAACTCGAACCTGCCATAATACGGAGCCCAGTTATCATCGATCATCAGTACGCCCGGCTCAAATCCATTATTGATGATATCATGAGCGTACTTCAGGATGTCTTTCTGATTCTGATCATAAATAAGCTCGATCCAGGTATTATACTGTGGTTTTGAAAACAGCAGCTCATCCGGCATCTTGCCGGAAGGCGGGAAAAATTTCCTGCTGGCGGATGCGTACGCATCAGCCAGTGTAACTCCTGCTCTTTCAATGATCAATTCTTTGTTCTCACTGAAAACGATCTCCTTATCAGAAACGGTAAAAGCAAAAGGATGGTTACTCCAGACAAAACGGCCTTTATTGGAAAGCAATACCGGAGCGGCCTGGTTGCCTCTTACATCCCCGTTCAGATTCAGGGTATACCCGGATTTGAAGGGTGCATGCTGACTTTCGTTCACGGCAGCTCCATACCATTTCTCGCCAGGAAGAAGTGCAATACGTTGCTGTGCATTCAGCACGGATAACTGAAACAGTAATATAACAGCAATCAATAACCGAAAACTATAATTACATCTCTTCATGTGTACAGATTATTTATCTCTCCATTTATCTACTTTGATCCTCCAGACAGGTCCGCGGTCAGTGCCGGTATAATCCCATGAAACATCGGATCCGGTAATGGTCATGGCCTGTGTTTCCCAGGTGCCTCTTGTAACAAATATCTGGGTCAGCTGCCAATCTGTGTAACCAGGTGTATAAGGGATGGAGAGGCAGTAACAATTGGCCATATCCGGATTCTTATGGAACCTGTACTGCGGTTCATCCCTGCTTCCCCAGCCATTGATGCTTCCGAAAATATACAGATCATCGGTGGCTGGCGTTGTAGCAGGTGTTTCCAGCATGATGGTGATCTGGTTGTTTACGATACAATCTGCAACCGGGTCACAGGTTAGCACGTCCACTCCGAAGAATGTTTTCTTTCCTATCTCTCCATTATTCTTATCAAATGAAGTTACCACTATTTTGTAAACCAGTCCCCTGGCCGCTTTCGGGATATCCAGCTGCACATTGAAAAGATGATATTCAGGTCTGTAGAAAGAAGTGATCTCCGTGGAACTGAGCAGGTCATCATCTGTGGTATATAGCTGGAAGATGATCTTACCCAGGCCCGCAGGCGATCCCGTATTGCCGCTGACAGGAATGTATTTACCCTTGATGCCCGACATGCTGGGAATGGTGTCATCCGCCAGGATATCTTCTTTATTGCTGATGTTATCAAGTTTAAATAATGTAAGTGAGCTGTTGATCTCTGTTTTACCGGAACTCTTGTTGCAGCTGATAATCACCAGCACGGCCATCAGAGAAACCATCAACCCTGCAAGCAGCCACCTGTTATTCTTTTGCATGATCAATATTTTTATTATCAGTAACCTGGTGTTTGTGATACAACACCTTTACTTAATTCTATTTCGGACTGAGGAACAGGATACAGCATATAAGCATCATCCCATGGGCGTGTTGTGGTATTGATCTTACCCGTACGGATAAGTGCATTCTTCAATGAATCCGTACCCCAACGACGAAGATCGAACAGGCGCCATGCTTCCATACCAAGTTCAAGCCGCCTTTCATTCCTGATATTCCTGAGCAGTTCCTCATCTGAGTATGCCTGGTAATCTGTTTTGGATGGAACAGTCAGTCCAGCCCTGCTCCTCACTTTCAGCAGCAGGTCAATGGCAGCATCTTTATTTCCTGCACCAATGGTAGTGCCTGACATCAATGCTTCGGAACGCATGAGCAGCACATCTGAAAACCGGAATAGTGGCCAGTTCAGCGGGATGATATCATATCGTTTGTAATCGCTTTGTGATTTTCCGGGCACCACATGCTTGCCCATTCCGGGTGCTCCGGCATTGCCGCACATGGCAACACCCTGCAGAACATCATCTGTTGTGGTAGCGGTATATTTCCTTCTTCCGTCTCCCGGCTGGAAGGCACTGTACAGATCGCCGGAAGGTGCGTTCTGTCCCCACATGCCATTACCACACCCCACGCGGATGGGAGTAAGTGTGCCATCAAAGGAATCAGGTCCCCATCCACCGCCATTGTCGGTGAAATTCTCAACACGCTGGATCTCCCATACAGACTCTATCCCGTTGGCAGTGGCCTGCACAAAATTGGCATAGTAATCAGCATTCAGATCATACTCACCAGAGCTGATGACTACCTGCGCAGCAGCAGCAGCTTCCGTATATTTTTTATCGAAGAGGTACACCTTGGCCAGCAGGGTGCCTGCTGCGCCTTTGGTTAATCGTCCGATCATCCTTTCATCGATGGTAACCTGTTTGGTGGGCAATACCGGAATGGACTCTGTGAGATCTTTCTCGATCTGGTCGTACACCGCCCTGGCAGTGGCTCTTGGCATATTTACATCTTCCGCATTGCCTGGGTTGATAGGTTTGGTGAACAGGGGAACACCACCATAATAGTTCACCAGCATGAAATAATAAATAGCGCGCAATGTTTTGCATTCTGCCATGAAGCGGGCTTTCTTGTCATCCGGGATCGTGGATTTTTCGATCCCGTTAATGGCAATATTGGCACGGTTGATCCCTTCATAAAATCCCTTGTACATATTCTCAAATGCAGGACTGAATTTAGCTTCAGCAACATTGGTATAATCCGTAATCGGATTGATGTCTACAAAGGGAGGACTTCCATCGTCGCGGTTCATGCCGAAATTACTGTCATCCGATGCGCCGTCACCCAGGGTCCAGAACATACGGTCGAATGTTTTGTCCCACCCTGATACATCATACACGCCCACCACAGCCTGAAAGGCCTTGGCCTCTGTAGTAAAATATGTTTCGATGGTGTACTGGCCGATAGGTTTTTTATCCAGAAATCCTTTATTACAACCCCAGACCGCTACCGTTACAACGGCAACTGCAAGACCGGAGAAAATTATCTTTTTATATTTCATCATGGCGGAAATTATTAAGCATTAAAAAGTGACATTGAAACCAAACAGGAACATGCGGGGTTGGGGATACACGCCCCTGTCCACACCGATCTGCAGGTCCCTGTTGGCCGAGAACACATCGCTGTAACCCGTGGAATTGATACCGATCTCAGGATCGAAACCTTTATATTTCGTAAAAGTGAAAAGGTTGCTGGCGCTGATATAACACCTTATCCTTTCCACCTGGATGCTTTTTGAAATGGCGGCAGGTATCGTATACCCCAGTTGCACGTTCTTCATCCTCAGATAAGATCCGTCCTGCAACCAGAAGCTGGAGAAGCGGCTGTTCTTGGCATAATCGTAATCGCGGAAAGCAAGACGGGGGAAATTTGCATTCGTATTTTCTGGCGTCCACCTGTTGTTTACATCGGCCAACCGGTTGATCCCTTCATTGTATCTTGGATCGCCAACAGTTCCCTGTTGATAGAAATAATTATAGATCTTATTACCTGCCACTCCCTGAAAGAGGATACTGAAATCGAAATCCTTATAACTCAGGTTCAGGTTCAGGCCATAGGAATATTTTGGTGTGGGATTTCCGATGATGGTCCTGTCATCTTCATTGATCTTATTATCTCCGGTGATGTCTTTATAGCGGATGTCCCCGGGACGCAGTTCCTTACCTATCAGGTCAACCGGGCCTTTGGCAATTTCGTCTTCACTCCGGTAAATTCCATCGGCAATGAATCCGTAGAATGCGGAAATAGGATGTCCTACTTTGGTCCTGGAAGGCTGGTAAGCGCCTACCAGCGTGCCGTCTGGCGGTACAATGAAATCCATATCGCCGAGACTGAGCACTTTGTTATTATTCACACTTCCGTTTGCATTGATGGAAAAGTTCAGTTTTCCGATGGAATTACTATAACCGACAGTGGCTTCAAAACCTCTGTTCTGAATATTATCTCCATCGAGGTTCACCAGCGGAGGATTGGTGCTGGAGCCGAAGATATCGCGCACTTTAGGGATCACGCGCATGCCTTTGGTGATGCGGTTGTACCAGTCGAGCGTAATGTTCAACCGGCCTCTGAATGCTGTCACATCCAGGCCGATATCAGTTTGCCTCAAACGTTCCCATCCTGTACCGGTAACGCTTGCATACTGCCCCAGTGAGATACCACTCTGAGACACGCCACCCATGCCATAATTGGAATTGATCTTAACCAGTGAATATCCCGGATAAGCCAGGTTGCCGATATTGCCCATTTCTCCATAACTGGCGCGGAAACTAAACTCATCGATCTCTTCTATTTTTTCCATGAATTTTTCCTTCGCCATTCTCCATTTCACGGAAGCGGCGGGAAAGAAACCCTTTGGCTTATCGGTAACATAGGCAGGTGATCCTGCATCCTCTCTTCCGGTCACCTGGAAATAATACTTTTCTTCATAATTATAACTGAGCCGGCCGAACAGTGATGTATAGGCTATTTCAGAAGGGGGAGTGAATGGGAAGCTGATGGTGGCAGGATCGCCAAGTCCCGGCTGTTGAAAATCAGGATCCTGGTTGGAGAAGTTACTCTGACTGTAGTTGATGGCTTTATTGTAAACATATTGCGCCACATGTCCGGCAGTCACTTCAAGGCTATGGCCTTTCAGCCATTTGGACCAGGTAGCGTAATTATCCCAGTTCCAGTTATGCCCTCCATATTGTCCTGCATAGAGATTGGTAGCTGCAATAGGCGCTGCTGCAGCCCCCATCAGGCTTCCATTGAAAACAGAATAAGTTCCTGAATATTGTCCGGCAGCAAATGTGGAACGGAAGGTAATGCCGAAGGGCAGCTTCACCTGTCCGAATACACTACCCGACAGATTGTTGTCAGTATATTTCGGATTGCTTTTTTCGATAGTATTGATGGGGTGATAGATATTTCCATACCAGTTGATATTCACCACAGGCGCCACGCCGTAGCCACCGTTGTTATCATAAACAGGTATATCCGGCGCATAGAAAACCGCAGACTGCATAAATCCTGTACGGTCGTCATTGGTACCTGCCACCACTTTCCGGTTAGACGTTGAATAGGCCAGGGTAACACCCATCCTTAACCATTTGTTGGCATTGGTTTCCGCGTTGGCGCGGAGTGAGGTGCGCTGAAAGCCGCTATTCACCATGGTTCCGTCTTCCTTTCTGTGACCTGCAGAAAAATAGTAAGACGATTTGCTGTCGCCTCCCGAAATACCGATCGTTCCATCAATCACCTTACCGGTATTGAATACATGGTCCTGCCAGTTGGTTCCTCCTTTGGGAAGGTTGGCAATGCGTTCCGGGGTCGACCATTCGGGATTGACAGGGATGGGTACAAAAGAAACAATGTCTTTATGCTGCTCATTGAAGGCATTGATGATATCTGTGTTAAGCTGTGCTTTTTGTTGTGTGTTCAGTACTTCCAGCTCCCTCCATACATTGGATATGCCGGTGAAGCCATCGAAGGTTACTTTGGCTTTACCGGAAGCAGCGCCTTTCTTGGTTTTGATCAGGATCACACCATTTGCGGAACGCACGCCGTAGATAGCCAGCGCGGCGGCGTCTTTCAGGATGTCGATGCTCTCGATATCATTAGGGTTCAAAAAAGAAATGCCCTGTGGTTGTACGATATCATCCACCACGTACAATGGTTCGCTGCTGCCTGCGGGGCTGGCTGTTGAGATACCGCGGATGCGAACGCTGATCTGACCGCCGGGATCGCCGGTGCTGCTGGTCACCTGAACGCCTGCGGCGCGTCCCTGCAATGCCTGATCGATGGTGGCCACTGGCGATTTCCGCAGTACGTCTCCCGATACACTGGAAACGGAACTGGTAAGGTCCTTCCGCTGTTTGGTGCCGTACCCAACCACCACCACATCTTTCAGCTGGTCCGAGCCTGGTTTTAGGCTCACAATAACGGTGTTATTGCCACCTGCTTTCAGGATATAACCGGTGATGGTGCGGCTCTGGTAGGCCACCGCTGAAAATTCAAAATTGTAAGTGCCTTTAACAGGCAGGTTCTCAAATGAAAATTTACCCAGGGAATCCGCCATGGTGCTGTAAAGTCTGTCGCCGGAAGCGTTTTTGGCGGTCACCGATGCAAAGCCGATGGGATCGCCTTTACTGTTGGTGACAATACCGCTTACAGTAGCTACGGGGGATTGACGGGCAAAAGTGAAGGTTGCTGATAGCAGGAGGGCCATCAGCACACAAGCCGTTAGTTTTAGTAGTTTAAGCATATCGTATTTGTAGAAAAGTACTCTGATATGTCATACTACGTTTTCCGGAATGACTATCCCCTAAACAGAGTCAAAGTTTATTTTGATATATAGAATTTCCTGTCTGCGACCTTCTTCACTTCCAGGTTGTTGATGGCGGCGATATTGTGCAGTATCCTGTCAATGGACTGTGTAGTATCAACAGAAATGAATACGTTGATGGAGGCCGAGATCTCTGTTGGATAGTTGATCTCCACTTTGAAGCGTTCCGCCAGCTGGTCGAGCACCGTTTTCAGGTTTTTATTCTGGAAATTTATCTGGCCGTTGTTATCGGCGGATGCAACGGAATTCTCTGACTGGTCATGTTCATCTGTCACGGGATCTGCGCCTGGCGTGCGTTTTTCAGGTCCGGTCTTTAGAGTTCCGGCAGGAGATGTTGCAGCCAGGTGATTGTCCGGGAATTTCTCAAACAGGTCTTTCCCGATATTGAACCTGATCCTGTCGCCGGGAAGCAGATAATTGGCGATGGTTTCATCCTGGAGTTTTTTCACCACTACCTTGCCTTCGAACAATGCCACGGAAATACTGCTGGCGTTGCCGTCAACGCTGAAGCGGGTACCCAGCGCCGTGGTGGCTACCTTGCCGCAAAAAACAGTAAATTGCTTCTCCTTGTTTTTGGCGACATCGAATTCCGCTTTTCCTGTCAGGTGGATCTCTCTTTTTGTGGAATTGTAATTATCCGCATACCGTATTTCGCTGCCGGGGGAAAGAGTGACCAGGGTATTATCCGGGAGCCTTAGCTGCTGCGCCGCAGTTGTATTGTTCTTTTTGATGGTTTCGCTGGTGGTTGCCAGTTCATTGGAACCGGCAGCAGGACTGCCCTGGTTGAGGTACCTGATACCGAAGAACAACAGCAACACGGCTGCGGCGCTCACTAATGTGGTGAGGATCCTTTTACCGCGTTTACTGCGATGGATCGACTGTTCTATATTCTGGTAAAGTTCTTCATCAACAGCGGGTGATGGTTGGGACGAAACATATTTATCCCATTCCTGTTCGGGTAAAAATTCTTCCACGGCGTCCGGATGCTGCCGCAGGTAACGTTTTACATACGCTGCTTCGTCATCCTGGCACTCGCCTCTTAAGAATTTTTCTATGAGATATTTATCGATCAATGTATAAACAGGATTGTGTTGAATAAAACTAAAACCGGGAAAAACGGTTTGATGAATTTCAGAGCAAGGTTGATATGGTTTTCCACTGTTTTAGTGGAAATGGAAAGCATCTGGGCAATTTCATTGTAGCTGTAACAGTTCAGCCTGCTTAACCTGAACACCCGTTGCCGTACCGGTGGCATCTGCCTGATCAGCATTTCCAGTTTGCGTAATGTATCATTGTAAGAAACGGATTCACTGACCAACTCCCACTGCTGTGATCTCGATTCATTCAACTCTGCTTTGCGTAATGCTTTTTGTTTCCTTATTTCATCGATCATGATGGTCCTTGCTATCCTGAACAGAACGGATGAAAGAGTAATGTCATTCTGTAAGCTTTGCCTGTATTTCCAGAGCTTGATAAATGTAAGCTGTACTACTTCCTTGGCCAGTTCCGGAGACCTTGTTTTATCATAAATATACCTGTACAGGGGCACCTGGAACAGCTCAAAAGCTTTTCGCAAGGCATTTTCGTTGCTGGCTTTTAACCCATCAATTAATGGCATAGCAGTAGTTTGACTTACCAAATCTAATGAATAAAATGAAGGAAATGAAAGCAGGCATTACCGGCTGGTGCAAGGGAATATCAGTATATGCCGGAATTTCAGCGGAGAAACGGAAGCGCAAACGGTTGCGTAAAAAAAGCGATAGCTGAACTTACATCGGTCCCTTAGAGGAAATCCAGCAATTCAGAGGGAGAGGCCAGCAAATGCGTATGCCTGCCATTTTTCATTTGGCCCAGCACTGCTGCACTGCCCGCCACCAGGAGACTGATATCCCTGGGCAGTTGCATACGCTTTCTCAAATCAGAGAGGTTATCTTCTTCCGTGCGCGTGGTAAAGAACAGCAAGACATGCGAAACCACAGTTCTTTCAAGGATCTGCGGAACCTGTTCATAGGGAACATTCTGACCGAGATAGATAGTAACAGCACCTTTGGAGCGGATGATATAGTTGGCAAACAGCAGGCCGATCTCATGCCACTCACCCGGAGGCAGCATCAGGATAAATGTTTTACGGTTTTTTCTTCTGACCGTCAGCATGTCCGTTGCAGCAAGCAGTTTGCGGCGCACCAGGCAGGAAGCGAAATGCTCCTGCACCGGCGTGGCATCTTCCACAGACCACATCAATCCGATCTTCTGCAGGAAAGGATAAACAACTTTCAGCATAGCATCAAATACACCATATTTCTTAATTGCCGCACTGTACACCTTTTCACAGGCAACCTCATCCAATTCAAGCATTCCTCCTACCATATCATTCACAAAGGCCAGCGCCGTATCATCACCCTCCGCATCTCCGTTCTTCAGGTCAGATACTGCTGCATGTAACTCATGTTCGTTCAACTCAGCGATAGAAGATATCTTCATACCACTGGCCAGCAGCGTAGACACATTGAGCAGCTTCCGCACCTGGTCATCGTCGTACATCCTGATATTGGTATCGGTCCTTCCCGGCCTGATCAGATCATACCGCCGCTCCCAAACCCTGATAGTAGTAGCTTTTATGCCGGACAATTGCTCCAGCTCCGAAATATGATATAATCTCATAATACTGTAAAAATAATAAATCATTCCTGGTTCCGGACTGCCCGCACATGCCGGATGAAAAAAGGAAGGAATGACCATATTAATATGAATTAAAGGTATATATTTTGTCCAACTTTTTATTAAATTTGTTGGACAAAAATATTTCAGTTTTTTACAGGGCGTTGCACAGCTTTGGAAACCGTCAATAAAATATGGAACATTTTTCCAACGATTGTGGAGATGAATGAACAAAATGACAGCTCTTTTTTTATGGGAATAAGTATCGGTCAGCAGCAGTGAAACCTGAATTACAATTCGCTCCGTTTTTATGCGGATTCACTCCTGGAGATGATCTACCGGCAAGGTTTAGGCTATAGGGAAGATTGAATCGCATCATTAAAACATTCACAAAAGATCAATTATGAAATCTTCACCTTTATTCAGCAGAATTTTACTCTTATGCGTATCAGCCAGTTCATTGGCGATCACTGGTTGCGACAAAGACGACGATGATGATAATGGCATGCAGATGAATGTAACGCAAATTGTAGTGAACGATCCGCAGTTCTCCCTGCTTGAAGCCGCCGTAACAAAGGCAGGCCTGGCAAATACCCTGGCAACTACCGCCAATATCACTGTATTTGCACCGGACAACGACGCCTTCAGGAAACTGGACCTTAACGGTGATGGCGTAGCGGACCTCGACACCGAAGCCAAGATCATGGCGCTCGATAACAGCGGCGTGGCATTGCTAACATCAGTGCTTCAATATCATGTTCTGGGCAGCAAGGTCACTTCAGGCAATGTGCCAGCAGGTCCTAACGCAGAGATCACAACGCTCGGAGGCAAGAAAGCATTCGCTACCCGCAACAGTGCCGGTGTATTCATCAATGGCGTGAAAGTGAAGAAAGCAGATGTGAATGCCACTAATGGAGTGATCCATGTAACAGACCGGGTTTTACTGCCTCCTGCGGGGAACATCGTGGAAACAGCCGCAGCCAATCCAAATTTCACTTTCCTGGTGGCAGCTGCGCAAAGGGCAGGTACTGACATCGTAAATGCGCTCACTGCCGCAGGGCCGCTCACAGTATTTGCACCTACCAACCAGGCATTCATCGATGCAGGATTTCCAACAATTGCCGCCATTCAGGCAGCTGATCCCAATGCATTGAAACCGATACTGCTTTACCATGTGATCGGTGCAAGGGTGTTCTCTTCTGATCTTACAGAAGGCGCTCAGCCGGTAACTGCAGGTGGCGGCAAACTCACCATCACACTGGCAGGCGGTGCTAAAGTGAAGGGAAATGGAAACGCACAGGCATCTGGTATCGTGGCAACCGATATAGTCACCTCCAATGGAGTGATCCATGTGATTGACAAAGTGCTGTTGCCATAAGCCATGCAGCAACGAAGTGAATGATGAATTGATAACTGATCAATACGATGGAAGATGTTTGCTAACAGGTACAGGTACATGTTTATATTATTGTTGTCTGCTTACGCATTTATCAATACGGTATTATGCGAAGTGTATCACTACTTCAACATACAGGTGGCCTGGCAGGATGCGCTCATCACTATCGTATTGATCACTTTTTTGAGCTGGGAAGGAAGCAGATTGATCGAAAGCCAGGTCAGGAAACGGTTTCCGCCTGATCGCAAGCAGGTATGGTTCCTGGGCGCATTCTTCCTGGCAGGTATGGGAATTTCATTGTCAGCAGCAGTATTGGTGGTTTATGTAATAGGCGCATGGGTGTACAAATACCCGTATCCTTTATATGAGATGCCCCTCAAGCTGAACCTGATCTATGCGGGACTCATCAACCTCCTGTTCCATTTATTGAATGCCATCCTGCTTTTTTTCAGGGAGTACAGGCTGAAGTATATGGAAGCGGAGGAACTCAAACGGGCCAGCACACAGGCACAACTGCTGGCCGTAAAAACACAGGTGAACCCGCATTTCCTGTTCAACAACCTCAACGTACTGAGCAGTATGGTGATCAGGGACAATCCGGGGGCCAATAAATTCATTGAAGAATTCGCAAAAGTGTACAGGTATATTCTGAACAGCCAGGATAAAGAACTGGTGGAACTGGAAAAAGAGCTGGCATTCATCAAACCTTATGTATACCTGCTGCAGCAACGGTACCCTGACGGTTTGAAAGTGGATATCAATATCCCTGACCGTTACAATAACTATTATATCATCCCGGTTGCCTTGCAGATGCTGATCGAAAATGCGATCAAACACAATACGATCTCGCGGAACAGTCCGCTCTATATAAAAGTGACCACCAATGGCGGGGACATGCTGGTGATCAGAAACAACCGGCAGCCCAGGCGTTCAGTGGAGCAATCGAACAGGATCGGTCTGCAGAATATTGCCAAACGCTATGAACTGGTATGCGGAAAGGAGATCTGCATCAACACTACAGAACAGGAGTTTGAAGTGGTATTGCCATTATTGCATCTAAATTGACCATATGAGGATACTTATCGTGGAAGACGAGTTGCTGGCAGCGGAGCGCCTGCAACTGATGATCGGGCAGTACGACCCGTCCATCGCCAATATCCATTGCACGGAAAGTGTGGAAGAAACCATTGCCTGGCTGGAGCAGCACCAGGCTCCCGACCTCATCTTGTCTGACATACATTTGTCTGACGGGCACAGCTTCGAGATCTTCAGACGGATTTCCTACAAAGGGCCTGTTGTTTTCACCACCGCTTACGACCAATATGCCATGGAAGCCTTCCGCCTGTTTAGCATCGATTATATCCTGAAACCCGTTACAGCCGAGGCGCTCACCAAGGCATTGAACAAATACAAAGAGATCATGAGCCCCGCCATCGATTACCAGCAGGTGCTGCCCAAAGTGCAACAGGCGGCGGATGATGGCTACAAACGGCGCTTCCTCGGGCGTATCGGCCAAAGGCTGCAATTCATCAGCGTGGAAGACATTTCTTTTTTCCAGGCGGAGAACAAGATCGTATACCTGACAGACAAACAGGGCGTACGATACCTGATAGACCATACCCTTGAAAAGCTGGAGCAATACCTGAACCCTAAACTGTTTTTCAGGCTTAACCGGAAATTCATTGTGAAGGACTCTGCGATAGAATACATCAGGCCCTACCTCAACAGCCGGCTGAAGCTGACGGTAAAAGGCGCAGACAGCAGGGATGAATTCATCATCAGCCGGGAACGTGTATCAGAATTCAGGGCCTGGGCAGAATGCTGAGTTCAACTTTATCAATGAAGGAAAATAAAATGGCTAAAAAAAGAATCTCAGTGATCGGGGCCGGTTTTGCAGGCATTTCCGCAGCAGCCTATGCAGCGAAAGCAGGCCATGATGTACATGTGTATGAAAAGAATAACATTCCCGGAGGACGCGCCCGGCAATTCGAAACACACAACGGTTATGTTTTCGACATGGGCCCCAGCTGGTACTGGATGCCGGATATCATCAACAATTTTTTCCGCGACTTTGGTTACAATGCCAGTGACTTCTATGATCTTGTACCGCTCGATCCGCAGTTCCAGATCATCTTCTCCAACGGAAGGATGGTGATACCATCGGATTACAATGAATTGAAAGCACTGTTCGCTTCCCTTGAACCCGGTGCAGACAGGCAGCTGGACGCATTCATGAAATCAGCACGCTACAAGTATGAAACAGGCATGCATGAATTCGTGCAAAAGCCCTGTCATTCCTGGTGGGAGTTTGCCTCCCCCAAGGTAGCAGCCAGCGCTTTCCGGCTCAACCTCCTAAGTAATTACCGAAGCTATGTCAAAGGATATTTTTCACATCCCTGGCTGGTCTCACTGATGGAATTCCCCGTGATCTTCCTGGGCGCTTCTCCCAAACAGATACCTGCTCTGTACAGCCTCATGACCTATGGCGGCTATGCACTGGGCACCTGGTATCCGATGGGTGGATTTTATCAACTGGTGCTGGCCATGAAACGAGTAGCGGAAGAACAGGGTGCCTGTTTTCATTTCAACAGCCCCGTGGAGCGGATCAATACAAACAACAAAATGGTAACCGGGCTTCAGATAGCAGGACAGGATCATCCCTGCGACGCAGTGATCGCTGCGTCGGACTACAACCATACGGAAACCCTGCTGCCAGCTGCATTGCGTAATTACAATACTGAATACTGGGAAAGCAGGACCTTCGCCCCCTCCTGCCTTATTTATTACCTGGGAGTGAATACATCCATTCCCGGCCTCAGGCATCATACGCTTTTCTTTGAGCACGATCTGGACACACATGTGGATGAGATCTACCAAAGCAGGCAATGGCCCGGCGATCCGCTGTTCTATGTTTGCTGCCCGTCTAAAACAGACCCTTCCGTTGCACCCGCAGGCCATGAGAACCTGTTCCTCCTGATGCCGCTGGCTACAGGCCTGGAAGACAGTGAGCCCACCCGGGAACACTACCTGGATATTATGCTCCGCCGGATAGAGAAGGCCACCGGCTGCAAGGACCTGGCATCCAGCATAGACTACAAGAAAAGCTATTGTGTGCGTGACTTCAAGCATGACTACAACGCTTATGGAGGCAATGCATATGGCCTTGCCAACACGCTGAAACAAACGGCTGTGGGAAAGCCGGCCATCAGGAGCAGAAAACTCGGTAACCTGCTGTTCACCGGGCAACTTACGGTACCAGGCCCCGGTGTTCCTCCATCCCTGATCTCCGGAAAGATCGCTGCAGCAGAAATTAAAAACCTAAAAAAAATTCAGCTTTGAAAAATCTATTTGACCAGCTATCCCGGCAGGTAAGCAAAGCCGTTACCCAAAAATACAGCACCAGTTTTTCCCTCGGGATCCTGGCACTCAGCCCATCCATCAGGCCTGCCATCTATGCGATCTATGGTTATGTAAGACTGGCAGACGAGATAGTGGACAGTTTCCACGAGTACAACAAGAAAGCCTTGCTGGAAAGATTCAAAGAACAAACGTGGCAGGCGCTGGAGGAAGGCATATCCCTGAACCCTGTTCTCCAATCGTTCCAGGAAACAGTGAACAGCTACAAAATAGACAGGACGCTGATCGTACAGTTCCTCAACAGTATGGAAATGGATCTCAGTCCCGTTGACTATGATACAGCGCTGTACAAAGAGTATATTCTTGGTTCCGCTGAGGTAGTTGGACTGATGTGCCTGCAGGTTTTTGTGGAGGGCGACCAGGCCGCGTTCAACTCCCTGAAGCCGTATGCCATGAAGCTGGGCTCCGCCTTTCAGAAAGTCAATTTCCTGCGCGACCTGAATGACGATTACAGGGTCCTCGGCCGCACTTATTTTCCGGGGATCAGCATGGATGTGTTCGACAACCAACTGAAATCTACGATTGAAGAGGATATTGAATCCGAATTCCGGGAAGCGCTGGCAGGCATCAAGAAACTGCCCGGCTGCTCCAGATTCGGTGTGTACCTCGCGTACCGGTATTACTATTCGCTCTTCAAAAAGATCAGGCGTGTACCTGCTCAAAAGATCATGAACGAAAGAGTGAGAGTGCCCAACCTTCATAAACTGTCACTCATGATGAGCAGCTATGTGCAATACAGGATGGCCATTATCTGATCATATATTTCAAATCAACCGATGAACCTCTTACTGGTACTGATCACCTTCCTGCTGATGGAAGCCGCCACCTGGCTGATCCACAAATATATTATGCATGGGTTCCTTTGGTCTCTTCACAAAGACCATCATGATCATAGCCATGAGGGTCACCTGGAGCGCAATGATCTCTTCTTCGTGATTTTTGCGCTGCCAACCATTGCCCTCCTGTTTGCAGGCATGCGCGCGGATTATAATTATTTATTCTTCATAGGGCTGGGCATACTGTTGTATGGAATGGCCTATTTCTTCGTGCACGATATCTTTATCCATCAGCGTATCCCCTTCCTCCGCAATACGAAGAACCCCTATCTGCTGGCCATCAGGCGGGCGCACAAACAGCATCATAAACATACCGGCAGGGAACAGGGTGAATGCTTTGGTTTCCTGTGGGCCCCATGGAAATATTTTTCCATGTATTTCCGTTCAAAAACATCCAGATGAGAATATGAAACAGCTGGCTTATTGCAATCTATATAATGAATAAACAGCCGTTGGTCTTTTAAACAAACAAATCCGGCCTTTTGAACAAAGCCGGTGGAAATGCAGCGCGCTACTTTTGTATCAGCAAAACAAATAAAAATGATACAGAACAATTACCAGGGTGCGCTGCAACACCCGCTCAGCAATGGTTTCAATGCCCAGTCAACAACAGCAGACGTTATCAGAGGAATTGATCTTACCGGTAAAACAGCCATCGTTACAGGCGGCAATGCCGGCATCGGACTTGAAACAACAAAGACCCTGGCAGCAGCCGGCGCTACCGTGATCATTCCCGCCCGTGATGTGGAAAAGGCGAAAAGGAACCTGGAAGGGGTTGCCCGCGTGGAAATTGAAGCGATGGACATCATGGACCCGTTATCGATCAATGCCTTCGCCCAAACATTCCTTTCTTCTCACCGGCCACTGCACCTGCTGATCAATAATGCGGGGATCATGTGGGTACCATTCCGGAAAGATGCCAGGGGCATAGAATCACAACTGGCCACCAATTATATCGGGCAATTTCACCTGACTGCCGCACTCTGGCCTGCGCTCAAACAGGCAAACGGAGCGAGGGTGGTGAATGTTTCTTCACTCGGCCATCATATGGCGCCTTTCAATTTTGAAGATCCCAATTTCCAGCACCGCGAATATGAAACATTGCAGGCTTATGGCCAGTCGAAAACTGCCAGCAATCTTTTTGCCCTGGAGCTCGACAATCGCGCGAAGCCATTCAATGTAAGAGCCTACTCCGTGCATCCCGGCTCCATTGCAGGTACAGAACTGGCCCGGGAAGCACCGCTTGAATTGTTCATCAAAATGGGTTTCCTCGATGAGAACGGGAACATGCGCCCGGAAGTAATGGCAACACTGAAGACCATTCCACAGGGAGCAGCCACCACCGTGTGGGCCGCTACCAGTCCGCAACTCGATACTACCGGTGGCGTGTATTGTGAAGACGGTAACATTGCTGAACTGATCGCTGCTGATGCCTCCATCCCCACTAAAGCACATCTGCATGTAAATGGCGTGCAGGAGTATTCACTGGATGAGCAAAATGCGAAACGCCTCTGGGCACTCACAGAAGAAATGACAGGCATCCACTTCGAAATCAAATAGTATACCACTAAAAAATATTAAATGAAAAGTTTACAAGGAAAAGTTGCCCTCATCACCGGCGGCAACAGCGGCCTGGGCTATGCAGCAGCAAAGGACCTGATCGCAAACGGAGCGCAGGTGACCATTACCGGTAGAAGAAAAGAAGCCGTGGCCAAAGCAGCAGCGGAACTGGGCGCCATTGGTGAGGTGGCGGATCAGTCGAGCCTGCAGGATATTGAGAACCTGGTGGAGCATGTAAGGCAGGAGTCTGGCAGGATCGATATCCTGGTCATCAATGCAGGCATCACCAAACTGACCACTATTGAAAACGCAACGGAACAGTTGTTCAACGAGATGATCGACCTCAACCTTAAGGGAGCTTATTTCACATTGAGTAAGTTCATCCCTTTGCTGAACGATGGCGGATCCGTGGTGTTGATCTCTTCTTCATCCGCTTCCACCTCCACTCCGCAAAATTCCATCTACACCGCCAGCAAAGCGGCGATCAATGCCGTGATGAAAATTGCCGCGGTTGAATTAGCGCCCAGGCGCATAAGAGTGAATGCGGTCAGCCCCGGTCCGTTTGCCACTGAAATATTAGCAAAAGCAGGATTGACGGGCCCGGAGATGCAGGAGCATATCATTGCAGGCGTACCGTTGGGAAGACTTGGAATTCCTGCTGAAGCAGGAAAGCTGATCCGCTTTCTGGCGAGTGATGACGCATCGTTCATAACAGGTGCGGAGTACCTGATCGATGGAGGGCAGTCCATCAATCATTGATGGAAATTTGTTAAAAAGGCCAGCTCACCAGTAGCCTCAGTGCTAGTTTTTCCCTGGAGTTTTCATTTTCCAACGATTGCCGGAATAATGAACTCTTCCATCATCTTATCCGCCTGCCTGTGCGCATAAGCCGCGCCATAGGCAGTGGCTGTCAACACTACCACCAACGGCTGGTCTTTAAAGATGAAGATCTTGTTTCCTCCGTTGCCGGAGCAGTGATACACTTCATATTCTTTTCCATTTACCCGGTACACTTTATTCCAGAAAAGATATCCGTAGTATTCACCGGGCCTACCTGTTACGGGCAGTTGATGAGAGAGACTTTCGTTTACCCATTTTTCCGGAATCACCTGTTTCCCGTTCCATTTTCCTTTGTTGGCATAGAGCTGCCCGAATTTAGCGAAGTCCAGTGCATTCATGCGGATGCCTCCGGCTGTATTGGCAACGCTCTGCGGTGTATGCTCCCAGCGATAGTTGGTGATCTGAAGTGGTTTAAAGAGATGCTCTGCTGCATATTGCTCCAATCCACCGGGCACAACCTTATGGAGCGTGCTGCCCAGCAACATCACGCCAGCTGTGAAATAATGCCACTGACCATGATACTTGACAGTATCGATCGGCAGATCTAAAGTGAACTTCACCCAATCATCGGTCGGATACATATTTTCTTCATTACCTGGTGATGCCGGATCGGAATCATCTCCATTGAAGCGGGAACTCATTGTCAGCAATTCCTGCAATGTTACCTGTGCTTTTTCCCGAGAGTAGTTTTGATATTGCTGCAATTGATAGAATTCTCCGAGTGTTTGCATTGGTGATTTCAAATGACCATCGCGGATGGCGAGGCCGCAAAGTGCAGACGCAAAAGTTTTTCCAACAGAGCGCGTATTATGAATACTATCACGGGATGAACCATTGAAATATTCTTCGAAAAGGATCTTGCCGTTTTTCAAGGCAACCACACTGGTGATATGTTTGAATACATCTGCTTCTATATTGGCCCGCATTATTTTGATCCTGTCTCTATTGAATTTATCAGGAGATGTAACTAAACCAATATAAGGCCTTACCGGAGATAATTGGACATCAGTCAGGTTGATTTTGGGCGTTCGTTCAACCTGAAGCACCAGTTCTCCTTCCGCAATGATATCGCCGGTAATTAGTCCGGGATTTTTAACATAAGGCCGCAAAACGATCCGGAGATGGTGTGCACCATCCGTCAGTGTGCTGTCGCCGCCATTGAACATAAACCTGTTCCAGGCAGACTGGCTCCACCACCTGCCTTCACGCTGGTTATCGATCAGTGGTTTTGTCCAGATCGTATCAGTCTGCTGCTCCGCAGCGCGGGGCGCACCAGGCATCAATTCAGTTCGATAGATCAAAATTCCATCTACAAAAAAAGAGAATTGATAGTTTCCGAGTTTGGCAAGTGAGTCCCGATGAATGGAAGGCGCCAACGCTTGCAGACAGGCCGTCAAAGGCTTTTCCAGCGAAACGGTAAGGTACAGGTTGGTTTTGTTGGTGAACCGCAACGGTTGCACCCCTTGTTGCTTTATCAGCGTATCAATGGGAAATGCTGCCTGGCTGAAAAACAATTTACGGACAGGACGTTGCGCTGATGCATTTACCGCAAATGCAAGATGCACAATCAGGAGGGTGATTCTTATTGAATTTGACGACATGGTATAAAATTAGCCCTGATACTGTCCCCAAAATAGAACCTGGTTAACATCTGCCGATGAGCCTGCGATAGGAAAGCGGCGTCATGTGATGCGCTGCTCTGAAATGCCGGATGAAATGGCTCTGGTCAGCAAAGCCACAGTCAGCCGCGATCTCAGTGAGTGAGCGTGATTTATCAGCAAGCAGTTGCGTGGCCTTTTGCA
>NZ_JBQCGW010000025.1:0-33359 GCF_051955275.1 Pseudobacter sp.
CTACCTCCAAGCTCGAAGCGACTTGATCATAGTACATTGCTTTTTGTACAGTAAGTTCCAGGTTATTGTTTTCTTGATTAATATCATTTACTCGAACAACGGGAAGGTTTCCTTTTTTAAGTGCCTCTTTGTTACGGTTGATAGCATCTTCATATCCAGCCTTTAATATCGAGCAGGGCTCAAACTGCTCAACAAAATTGTATGTTCCCCACCCAGGCAGATTTTCTTTACGGTAATCATGGATTATCGTGTAAGGAGCGACCATCTCTCCATTTCGAAGCAAGTATGGTAGTTCATCTGGATACGCATTGCGCAAAAATGCAAATCTTTTAATAAGGTTTTCTGTGTCATCTTCAAATCGAATTGCATCCAATAATGTTTGAAAGTCTTTGGGGCTGTCTTTTTGCTTATTCATCTTTTTAATTATAGATAACATGATAGTCTCAATATCTTCTGTATAAATCGGAGTAGTATCTGGTTCTGTTATTAGGCGGCCCGGGATATCTTCATCTGCAATATCGGCTTTGAATTTCGTCAGAAGGAGTTTTGTGTTCTTAACGGACCATTTTTCAACATAATCTTTTTCTTCTATATGGTCTAAACGATAGCCAAGGTAATGAAGGGCGTTGTATAGTATTTCATAGTCTATGGATATTTCTTCAGTTCCAGTGACGGCTTGTCTGTATTTTTTATAGAAAAACTTTTCTGAAGTTTTCCTTGTGTCAAAAGGAAAAAAGAATAAAAAGTCATTAAGAGGTTTATTGTCAATTTCGGCATGGTAAAAGACAAGTGGGCTGTAATCAGCATCTCTTGCCTCTGTTGGTATTTTGCCTTCCAATTCAACTTGTAGTATCTTGTTCCATAACATTCGATATAAGATGATGTAGATGCTTTTTTCCAAATTCATATTTTAAGATTTTGTACAAACAAACTTATGAAACAGGCCGAAATAGCCGTTAAGTCCGTACATACGGACTTAAGATATGAGAGAAAGAGAAGTTTTCTAATCCACTGACTATAAGTGGATAAGCTATTCCTGTTTTGGAGTTTCTCGCAGTATTATTTTTCTTTCTCTTTCAGCTGCATTCTTCACTTTATGGTATCTGCTAAAAGATTTGGTCTGCCAGTTATCCTGACAATCATGAAGCCACTTAACTGTAGCATTTGGGTTTTTGAAAATGGTATCAGAAGCTCCAGGAGGCAAAATCCTAACCACATCACTTTCCAACTCCAAAAATAAGTCACGTAAGCAATCCGCATAGCCGTCAGCATGGTCTTTGCCGTACTGTTTATCATAGTCCATAAAGCTTCTCTCATTGATACGCACATCATGCGATCATATCTCAATACCTGTTACATCAAATAATTATAATTGTGACGTGCAAAACCTCTTTTCAATATTCCATAACACGTAATTTTTTTAAATGTCAATAGGTTAATTTCATTCTTATGCTAAAGTTCTTTCCAAAATATCAAAATCAAAGTCCGTATGTATGGACGTATTGGTTGTCCTATACTCTATGCTATTTTCAATCCATCATCATAAAAACATCAATTATGAACCAGATGGAACTTGACACAAAACATCAAACCGAATGGGTAATATTTGAAATGCTAAGGATTGAAACATTGCAACAAACTTTGAGTAAGCAATGCTGGGAAAGATTGTGGGGGACAAACGGCGAATTTGAGCGCCAGTTGCGGAATGAACAAGAGAGTGAAAGGATTTTGTTAAGACTTGGAATAAATGCAGGTGATACACGAAAGTTGCGTTGCATAGTTTTATTAAAAAACTCAAATAAACTTCCTAATTCGGCCTTATACAATACCACCAACAATGCAGAATAGCACGATCCGAAAACAAAAGTTATCGGGCAAATGAACAAGACACAGCGCCACATTCAGGCACTTCTTCAGGAGATATCAAATCTATATACTCATCTGGTGGTCATGAAAAAAGAAATAGCCGCACTGAATGCTCTTGTGCGGTATCTCGAACGGAGTGGACCAGCCAGTAAAAACAATTATGAAATTATCAGTAAATTTCCTGGTCTATCAAAACCTCTTCTTCTATTTTACGGGCATTGGCACAAGTGTGCCCTGTAAAATAAACAAATAGAATTTTAACTTTTGATCGTGCACAACCTAGCGCTTGTTTGTAGTCGAAATATTGAGGAAGATTATTGAATGAATCAAATGAGTCTTTTAACCGATATCCGTACAGCGATTGCAAATAGCCCTAATACACCAATTAACAACATAATTTTTTAGCATTGTATTACAGAATAAATAATAGCAGTCTTGAGAACGTAATCGGATTTTATCCCCAAGTAGATAAACTTGGGGATGAATATGATTATAATAACCCGAATGGGATGACAAAGCTCTTATTTGAGAAAAGCAAGGATGGAGTAAGTATTCCTTCGGGGTATTTTCATAAAAAGGCCAAACAAACTGATTTGGTTTCAGTCACTTTTGCTTCTTCACAATTATTGATTAGTCAAAAGCTAAAAGAAATGATCTTTGCTTCCAAGCATTACGGCGTGGAGTTCTTTCAGACTGAATTAATAGGTCTGTCCGGTTTGCCATTTGAATACTGGTTCGTCAATCCATATGAAAGTCCTTTGGATATGCTGGATTACTCAAAATCTGAATTCAATTATTTTGATGGAAGAGGTAAGAATGTTATCAGTAATGCTTCAATAGAGAACAAAAATGAACTAGAAAAAGCGATTTTAGAAAATCGTCGTTCTGCTATCGAAAATCCGTACCCCAATCATCGCCCGTTAAAAATATCCGTACTTGAGTTTAAGAACACCCCTGTGACATCATATGATTTTTTCCCCATTTGGGGTACCTTAAATCGTGGGATTGCATTTTTTGTATCTCAACGATTAAAAGGGCAAATTGAACTGGCCCAATGTACAGGCATAACGTTTACAGATCCTAACCAAGTTTATCCATAGAAGAATTTTGCAGAGGTCAGGGTGTTAAATGGTAGAGTATGAAAAGTCTCACATATTATGCAGTAGATGTTCCGAAAAAAATAAATACCCCATAATCAAAGAATATCTTAATCAGGAATTTGATAAAGAAATTTTAGATTATGAAGAGGCCGGCCCGCCTGATAGCTACTCCTGATTTTAATTCTATTGAATTTAGAAGGGAGCACGGGTGCTCCCTTCTCCTGTTTCTCAGTCAATGAGCTACTTTTTGTGATCAATTCTAACTCTCTTTTTAAAGAAGCTACGGATCCCTTCGAACCACGAAAATCAATTCTTTGTTTTGCCTAATCGCAGGCCAGCAGCGGAATTCAGAAGAAAAGAAAAGGGATCTTAGCTATGACTATAAGCTAAAATCCCTTTCAGTAGAGGCAAGGAGCGGAAAGTCTAACCAATTCGGAATGGACTTTTCAGATTTGATGACTCTATCAGTATAGTTTTAGAATTTATTGTGACAAAATAAGGTTGCTCACAGTACAGCAAAGGGCGAGTATATTGACTTATATGCTACCTTCAAATTTCAACACAAAAAAACATAAATCACTGATAACTATGAGATTTTAAAATTATCAAGCTTAATCAGCATAATATTTCTGGATTCAAATCCGAAAATATTATATAATTTAGGGATTAGATTCCAAGAATATGATAATCCGAAACTTACAAAGTATCATCCAATCCCGGCTTTTCAAGGGAAAAGCAATTCTCGTTTTTGGCCCGCGCCAATCCGGAAAATCTACCCTCGTAGAAGCCATTTTAAAGGGAAAAGATATTTTTTATCTGAATGGGGACGACGCAGACACAAGAGATATCTTAACCAATACTACAGCTACCAAATTGAAAGCCTACTTTGGCAATCACAAAATTATATTTATCGATGAAGCGCAACGTGTTCCGAATATCGGACTTACGCTTAAGCTGATAACTGACCAAATGAAAGATATTCAGGTTATCGCGACCGGATCATCGGCATTTGAATTATCAAGTCAGGTAAATGAACCGCTCACAGGTCGGAAATATGAGTTCATGCTTTATCCATTAAGTTTTAATGAGATGGTTCAGCATCACGGATTACTGGAAGAAAAAAGATTGATCGAACATCGTTTAATATATGGTTATTATCCGGAGATCGTTACCAAACCTGGGGAAGAAAGGGAGCTATTAAAACTTCTCTCTGATAGTTATTTGTATAAAGACCTATTGATGCTGGAGCAAATTAAAAAGCCTCTTTTACTTTCAAAACTACTGAAGGCTCTTGCTCTACAAGTCGGAAATGAAATCAGCTATCACGAAATAGCTCAAACAACAGGAAGTGATAGTAAAACAGTGGATAAGTATATTGATCTTCTGGAAAAGACATTCGTTGTATTTCGATTACCGGCATTCAGCCGTAATGTGCGCAATGAAATTAAAAAAGGAAAGAAGGTCTACTTCTACGATTGTGGCATCAGAAACGCCATCATCGATAATTTTAAGCCACTGACATCAAGAACTGATACTGGCGCTTTATGGGAAAACTTTCTCATGTCGGAAAGAATGAAACTCATACGGTATCAGAATTTAAGTACGTCGCAATTTTTTTGGCGTACTACACAGCAACAGGAAATTGACCTGATTGAAGAAACAAGCGATCAACTTGCTGCTTTTGAATTCAAATGGAGTAAAAATGAAAAGCCACGCTTTCCTGAAACTTTTACCGCTAATTACCCAGGTGCTACAACTCAAATTATTTCTCCGGAAAATGTCGAAGAGTTTTTAGTCGAACACAGCGGTAATCCTCATATTGACTGAATTCCAATTTTACAGAATTTGAACTGTCAAGTATTTTTTTGACAATTCAACGGATAGTAAGAACAAACAAGCCAGATGGAAAGGACTTTTGTAATTGGCGACATTCATGGAGCTTTAAAAGCAATAAAGCAGGTAATATCATCCATCAAACCCAGAGAAACAGATACCTTGATCTTTCTTGGTGATTATGTTGATGGATGGCCTGAATCGGCCCAGGTAATTGAATTCCTTACAGAACTGGAAGGCCGGCACAATTGTATTTTTCTTAAAGGGAACCATGATTTTGATTGCGAAAGCTGGCTCGGAGGAAATCCAGATTCAACAGACTGGAGCGAGAGAAGGGGCTTGACCACAATCAAGAGCTATGAGCAATTAGAAGACCGACATAAGCCAAAACACCTTCATTTTCTCTCCAGACTTCCATTATACCATATAGATAAACAAAACCGTCTTTTCCTACATGCAGGGTTCAGGAACAATGAAGGACCTCAATTTGAAACCCCGTCAATAAACTTATTAACCGATAGATCCTTGTGGGAGCTGGCTTTAATGATGGCTAAAAGAATTAAAACTAATCCTTCACTTCTTCCAGGAAGCTAAGATTGTTTAATGAGATATTTATCGGTCATACACCAACGCTAATTTATAATATCACTGAGCCTATGAAAGCATGTAATGTAATTAACATGGATACTGGCGCAGGTTTTCACGGTAAATTATCTGCATTTGAAATTCATACTTCAGAATTAATTCAAAGCGACGTAGTGCAAACGCTTTATCCAGATCATGTGGGAAGGAACAAGTAACGCTAACTATCTCTTAAACAAAAATGCTCCAAAATATTAATTTTGAAGCATT
Source organism: Pseudobacter sp. (assembly GCF_051955275.1). Taxonomy (NCBI): domain Bacteria; kingdom Pseudomonadati; phylum Bacteroidota; class Chitinophagia; order Chitinophagales; family Chitinophagaceae; genus Pseudobacter; species Pseudobacter sp. The sequence goes on from NZ_JBQCGW010000025.1 coordinate 5,652, forward strand.
TGTAAGATCGTAGCCTCACCAAGAATCGAACTTGGATCTAAAGTTTAGGAAACTTCTATTCTATCCATTGAACTATGAGGCCAAAAAATTCCGGGAACCTTCATCCCCAGAATCAATTTCCGCAAAAGTAACGTTTTCTCCCATTCCTTCCTACCATATCTCGCACTCTTTCAGAAACTTCTCTCAATTTCCCCCCATAACCCCCTGAAAATCCCCGCCAATCCTATGTTTCTTTGGCCTATCTTTGACCCCCATTATTAAATAGTATATGAAGTTCTATTCCTGGATTATCCGTTATCGCTTTTACCTCGGTATCGTCCTGATTCTCGGAGGCGTGGCCGCCAATGTTTACTCAGGCTTCTGGCCCGCATTCCCACTGTATTTCGTTGGATTGATACTCCTCCTCAGCCATTTCCTCATTGGCCCACTCAGGCTGGTACAGGAATATATGGAAGCCGGCGACATCGAAGGCGCTCAACGCGTGGTGAATTCCGTGAAATTCCCCGGCCTCCTCATCAAACCCGTCCGCTCCGCCTACTTTACCATCAAAGGTCAGCTGGAAATGGCCAGCCAGAACTTCGATGCAGCCGAAGTAAGCATGAAAAAAGGCATGTCCCTTACCACCAAAATGACCGCCGATATGAAAGGCGCTAATTTCCTCCAGATGGGAATGATCTCCCTCCAGAAAGGCGACTTCAAACAAGGCGAAAAATATATCCGCGAAGCCATCCGCGCAGGTATCAACGACAAAGAATCAGAAGCCGTTGCCTACCTCCAGATGTGCAATATCATGATGAACAAACGCGAATTCCGCGCTGCCAAAGAATTCTTCCGCAAAACAAAAGCCCTCAAGCCTACCAACCCGGAAGTTGTTGGACAGATCAAGGAAATCGAAAAATATATCGCAAGGGTACCAGGATAAACCCCGGCATCCCCCAATAAAAAAAGACCCCAACAGGGTCTTTTTTTATTGATAGTAACTCAATACATTTTTACATTTATCTCCTGCCCCTTCCACTTCCCGAAGATCTTCTCCACCTCCCCGAACCTGTACCTGAACAGACTTTCCAGTTTCTTCCTCACCACCAATTTGTCTACTATCTCACCCAACCACCAGCCTGGCACCGAATAATGCACGATATCCGTCATCTCCACACCGCCGTCCGCTTCTTTAAAATGATGCTGGTGATGCCAGATCCCGAAAGGCCCGTACCGCTGCTCGTCCACAAAATATTTCAACGGATGTACATGCGTGATCTCCGTCATCCAGTACAAGGGTATGCCCAATAACGGACGCACCTTATATTCGATGATCTGACCAGCATAGATCTGCCCGCCGTGATGTTGGGAAATGATTTGAAATGAAAAGTCGCCGGGAGTAATGCGCACCAGGTTCGCCGGTGCAGAAAAGAATTGCCAGGCTTCGGTTATACTTACAGGTATGAACTGAACTGCTTTTATAGAATGCTTAGCCATAGATCAATCAGGAAACTCCACCCGTAGCCGGCCCAGACAATACTGCATCTCTTTATCAAGCTGCTGCACCAGGTCGGGTAATTGTACAGACGCGTCCTCCAGAGGAACTGCCACTATTCTGTTGATGATATCCTTTACGCCAGCGATCTTCATCGTACCGGCAGGAGCCTTCATCTTGTGTGCCAGCTTGCCCACTGCATCATATTGCCCGTTCTTCAGTTCTTCCTTCATCAATAACAAACTCTCGCCGCTCAGCGTGATGTACATCTGTACCAGCTTGTTCACAAATTTCTCGTCGCCGCCGGACATGCCGCGTAAACTGCTCAGGTCATAGAGCTCACCATCAACCGGACGCTCCACCCGCAGCGGCTGCTTGGGTTTTATGGGAACACCCTGCTGCTGCAGATTGTTCGATACCACCACAAATAATGCGGATTCATTGAATGGCTTCGGTAAGAAATCGTTCATGCCGGCTGCCCGGTACTTTTCACGATCTCCCTTGAGAAAATTGGCCGTGAGCGCCACAATAGGAACAGTAGCTTTCCCGCTCTGTGGCAGTTGACGGATATGCCGTGTGGCTTCAATGCCATCCATTACCGGCATCTGGATGTCCATCAGTACAAGGTCGTATTCCCCTGACTGCACCATCGTAAGTGCTTCCTGGCCGTTATTGGCAACGTCTACTTCCAGCCCCCAGCCCTCGATGATCCTTCTTACCAGGAACTGGTTTACGCTGGTGTCTTCCGCCACCAGTATCCTTCGCTTACCAAGACTACGGTAGTTGATTTCCTGCAACATGGATTATGGATTGTTATTTGGTTCTCAGCTCGCCGGATTGTATCATACGATAGATCGTGCTCTTACCCATGTCAAGCTTACGCGCCACCAACAGAACATCCTTGTCGTACCTGTCTAAAAAATGCTGGATGATCTGTACCTCATACTCACGCAATGTGCGTTCCTTTCCATTCATCGTATGCACCGCCACCGGGGGCGTGTTGATCATTACATGGTCAGGTTGAACCAGGTCTCCTTCCGCCATCACTGCCGTAAGTTCCATGATGGATCGCAGCTCCCGTACATTACCGGGAAATTCGTACTGCATCAGCTTCCGGGCGGCTTCCGGACTAAGGTTCCGTTTAGGGAGGTTGTTTGTATCGCAAAACTGATCCAGGAAAGACTTGGCCAGGATCAGGATGTCATTGCCCCGCTCGCGCAGCGGAGGCATCTTTATCGGAAGTCCGATGAGCCTGTAGTAAAGGTCCTCACGGAATGTTTTCTTCTGTACTTCTTCCATCAGGTCGCGATGCGTAGCCACCACAATCCGAACATTCACCGGCAACACTTCATTGCTGCCCACTCTTGTGATCTCCCGCTCTTGCAATACACGTAGCAGCTTGGCCTGCAGGCTGATATCCAGTTCACCGATCTCATCCAGGAAAAGGGTACCATTGTGCGCTTCTTCAAATTTACCGATTCTTCGGGTAACCGCCCCCGTGAAGGCCCCTTTTTCATGACCGAAAAGTTCGCTTTCCACCAGTTCACGTGGAATGGCGGCCATATTTACCGTAACAAATGGCTTCTTGCTCCTGTCTGAATTGAAGTGAATGGCCTTGGCCACCATCTCTTTGCCCGTACCGGTTTCGCCGGAAATAGACACGGTAATATTGGAGCCGGATGCCTTGCCGATCATGGCAAACACCTTCTCCATACATTCACTCTTGCCTATGAGGTATTTGGAGTAGTCGTTCCGTTTACCCACTTCCTCTTCCAGCACCGCGATCTTCTTCTTCAATCCAACAATTTCTTTCAGGTGCAGCAGCACATTCCAGAGCCTGTCCTTGGTGTCCTCATCCTTCACAATATAATCGAAGGCACCACCGGTAACCAGGCTCACGGCAGTACGCAGGTCTTCCTGACCTGAAATGATCACCACCTTAATATCAGGATTTATCTCCCTGATCTTCTTCAGTACCACACTGCCATCCATGTCAGGCATGAAATAGTCCAGGGTAATAACATCGGGGTTTTCGTGCAGTTGGTTGAAAAGATCGCCTGGCTTGTCAAATCGCTTTACTTCGTAATCAGGGTTCAATGAAAGATAATGCTGCAGCATAGAACCGTACCACAGATCATCTTCAAGGATAAAGATCCTGAGTGCGTTCTGATTTTTCATTTATGTTGGATTAACTGTTCAAATAACGTAAAAACAATGGAAATATTCCCGGATATAGAATCTTTCCCTTTTCTAAAATAAGCATAAATTTTCAATCATAAGCTACTTGCTATCAATTAATAAAAAATCTCCATGCTGGAATTCAATCACTTAACGGCATATTTTACCATGTACCGTTAACAATAAGCACAGCATTTGCACAGCCCGTTCGAATGTACTCTGTAACAATCGATTCTACCTATCTTTGTTTATATATGTCCATACGCCGCGAGCAACTGCTGGAGAAATTCCAGGCAGAATACACCCATCTGAACGAAGAGCAGAGGAAAGCAGTTGATACCATTGAAGGCCCTGTGATGGTGATCGCCGGTCCGGGTACAGGCAAAACCCAGATCCTGGCAAGTAGAATCGGTAAGATCCTGCTGGAAACAGACTCGATTCCTCAGAATATTCTCTGTCTCACCTACACTGAGGCGGGGGTGGTGGCTATGCGCAAAAGACTTACCCGGTTCATCGGCTCCGATGCTTATAAAGTGAATATTTACACTTTCCACGCGTTTTGTAATGATATCATCCAGGAAAACCTCTCTCACTTCGAGAAAACGGCCCTGGACCCCGTATCTGAACTGGAACGTATTGAAATGTTCACGCAACTCATCGATGCCTTCCCCAAGAACCACCCACTCAAAAGATACCGCGGCGACGTTTACTTCGAGATAAAAAACCTGCAGAGCCTCTTCAGCACCATGAAGCGTGAAGGTTGGCCGCCTGAATTTATCACACAAAAGATCGAAGAATACCTCAGTGACCTTCCCAACCGCGATGGCTTCACTTATAAACGCGCCTACAAACAATACAAAGCAGGTGACCTCAAACAGGATAAAATAGATGAGGAAAAAGAAAAGATGGAAAAACTCCGCGCAGCCGTGATGGAGTTCGACAATTTTCAACAACTGATGAAAACCCGCAACCGGTACGACTTTGACGACATGATTAACTGGGTGATCCGGGCATTCCAGGAAAATAAAACCATGCTGGCGCGTTACCAGGAACAATTCCTTTACATCCTCGTGGACGAATACCAGGATACCAGCGGTACGCAAAACAAACTGGTGGAATTGCTCATCAGCTTCTGGGACACCCCCAACATTTTTGTAGTAGGTGATGATGATCAGAGTATCTACCGCTTCCAGGGAGCCAACGTGGAAAACATGCTCCACCTCGCGCATACTTACAAGGATGACCTGATGAAAGTGGTGCTCACTAAAAATTACAGGTCCACCCAGCCGATACTGAATGTAGCACAATCGCTGATCAACCGTAACAAGGAAAGGTTGATCCGCCAGATCCCAGGCCTCACTAAGGAGCTCAGGGCATCGCACCCGGATATGATGCAGCTTGACCATCTGCCAGCCATCCGGGAATATGAATCCCAACGCCAGGAGATGATCGGCATCACCTCTGAAATTCAGACACTGCTGCTGCAGGGCGTCAATCCCGGCCGCATCTGCGTGATCTATAAAGAAAATAAATACGGGGAAGAACTGGGCACCTACCTGCTGCTGAAGAATATACCGGTGTACAGTAAGCGAAACATCAACATCCTGGAACTGCCACTGGTGCACAAACTGATGCTGCTGCTCCGCTACCTCGCCTCGGAACATGATATTCCCTACAGCGGTGATGAAATGCTGTTCGAGATCATGCACTTCGACTGGTTTGATATCCCTCCGATAGAGATCGCCAAACTCAGTTCCGAGGTGGCCGACAAGTTCTTCACCAGCGAAAAGATCTCGCTGCGCAAATTGCTGTACGATAAAGTAAGCAAGCCGCCGAAAGACCTGTTCACTTCAGCTCCTGAGCCTTCGCTGAAAGAAGCCAGCAGGATCCTGGAAAAGCTGATCCGTGGCGTATCCAACCTAACCCTTCAACAATTGTTCGAGCTCATCATCCGCGAAGCAGGTGTACTTACACGTGTAATGGAAAGCGATGAAAAGATCTGGGAACTGCAGGTGATCACCGGCCTCTTTGATTTTGTGCAGGAAGAAAGAAGACGTCAGCCCAATATGACCGTGCAGCAGTTTGTGAACACCATTGAACTGATGGAACGCGAAGGACTGCCACTGCCACTGGTTCGTGTAAGTGGCAGCGATAAAGGCGTGAACCTGCTCACCGCCCACGGCTCCAAAGGCCTGGAGTTTGAACATGTGTTCATCGCCGGTGCCAATGCTGCATTCTGGGAGAAGAAGAGAAAACCGGGCGGTGGGTACAAACTGCCCGATACCATCTTCACCGCCACTTCGCAAACCAACAGCAAGGAAGAAGCAGGTGACGATGAAGAACTACGCCGTCTCTTTTACGTGGCGCTCACCCGCGCGGAACAACACCTGAATATTTCATACAGCCGCTTCAAAACCGATGGCCGTGAACTGGAGCCTTCCATGTTCATTGCCGAGATCCTGGAGCATCATGATATTGCCGTTGAGAAAGTATTTGTAGGAGATGATGTGCAGGCCGAATTCCAGGCACTCTCACTCAGCAGGAATGCTGCCCCTGAGATCAGCGAACTGGAAGAAGGCTTCATTGCAGAAAGGCTGGGCGCCTTTATAATGAACCTCACAGCCCTCAATAACTACCTGAAATGCCCGCTGGAATTCTATTTCAAGAACCTGGTGCGCATTCCGGCCCCCAAGAATGAAAATACTGAGTTCGGATCCGCAGTACACCACGCCATTGAACAGTTCTTCAAAAAAATGAAGAACGAAGGCAACCAGTTCCCCCTGAAGGAAGTGCTGCTGGAAGATTTCAAATGGTATATGAACCGCCACCGCGAAAGCTTCACCCGCGAACAGTTTGAAAGAAGATTTGAATACGGACTGGAAGTGCTCGCCAACTATTACGATCACTATATCTTCCAGTGGAGTAAAGTGGTGACCGTTGAACAGAATATCCGGAATGTAGTGGTAGCGGGCGTTCCGCTCAAAGGTAAAGTGGATAAGATGGAGTTCGATGGAAAGAATGTGAACGTGGTGGATTACAAAACCGGTGATCCGGACAAGAGCCGCGCCAAACTGCAACCACCCAATGAAAAAGATCCCAATGGCGGCGACTACTGGCGTCAGGCAGTGTTCTACAAATTGCTGATCGATAATTTCGGTAAGAAGGAATGGAATGTGATCAGTACTGAATTCGATTTTGTGGAGCCCGATAAAAAGAAGACCTACCGCAAAATAAAAGTGGTGATCAAACCCGAAGATATCACTACCGTGAGCCAGCAGATAAGAACCGTGTGGGACAAGATCCATGCGCGTGAGTTTTATACGGGCTGTGGTAAAGAGGATTGCCACTGGTGCAACTTTGTAAAGACCAACAACCTCGCCATCGCCCTGCACGAACTTAAAACCGAAGACGAACTGGAATGATAATGCTGCACAGCCCCGCTTTAGCACATTATTATCATTATTCCCAGTAAGTTTGCAGACTGTATCCCAGATATATGCGAAAGATCAATCATTTGTTTATTGTAGCGTTGATGGCAATGGCCTGCGCAGTAAGTATGTTCAGCAGTACAGGTTGTGCAAATATGGCGCCTCCCACCGGTGGCCCTAAAGACACTTTACCTCCCGTGCTGGTAAGGGCCGTTCCCGGCGATTCCGCCCGCAGCTTCAATAGCAAGAAAGTAGTATTCGAGTTCAACGAATATGTACAGGTGGATAACCCCCAGGAAAACCTGCTGGTATCTCCCACACCCAAGATCAATCCCATTATCACCAATAAGCTAAGGACCGTTACCGTTACCATCAAGGACACCCTGGAAGAGAATACCACCTATTCCATCGATTTCGGTAATGCCATCAAGGATATCAACGAAGGGAACGTATTGAAGAATTTCTCTTATGTATTTACCACAGGCACAACCCTGGACTCCCTTACCCTCAGTGGTAATGTGGTGATCGCGCAAACCGGTCAGCCAGATTCCACGCTGATTGTGGTATTGCACAGGAACCTCGATGATTCCGCTGTGATCAAGGAGCGCCCGCGTTATGTGGCCCGCCTCGACCGCGACGGCCGCTTCACCTTCCACCACCTGCCTCCCGGTATCTTCAACATTTTTACGATGAAGGACGAAGGCGGGCAACGTAAATACATGAGCAGCACGCAGCTTTTCGGCTTTGCCGATTCTGCTGTGAATACCCGGCAACCTAAAGACATCACTCTCTACACTTACCTGGAGAAGGATACCACGCCGCCCAAAAAGCCGGCCGCTCCTGCTTCCGGAAACAACCAACGGAAACCCGATCCCAAAGACAAGCGCCTCAAATTCGATCTCAATCTCTCCGGTGAAACGCTGGACCTGCTGGATACACTGAAACTCACATTCAGGGACGCACCCGTGAGCACCTACGACTCTACAAAGATCTTCCTCACCAATGATCAGGATGAACCACTCACGGACTATTCCATTGTGCGGGACACCAGTAATAAATTCATTACCATCCTCTATCCCTGGACGGAAAACACGCCTTACAAACTCTTCATCAACCCCGGCTTTGCCGTGGATACCCTAGGCAAGGAAGTGCTTAAGCCGGACACGCTCAGCTTCCGCACCAAAAAGAACAGCGAGTATGGCATGGTTAGGCTTCGCTTCATCAACCTGGACCTCACCAAAAAACCCCTGCTGCAGTTTGTTCAGGGCACTGATGTGAAGTATACTTATAAATTCACCAATCGTGATTTCTACGCCAGGATCTTCAAACCAGGCGATTATGACCTGCGTATCGTTTATGACGAGAACGAGAATGGCGTCTGGGACCCGGGCGAGTTTTTCGGTAAACATATCCAGCCGGAGAGGGTACTCCCCGTGACGAGGAAAATAACCGTCAAGGCCAATTGGGACAACGAAATTGATATCACATTATAAAAGTGGAAACTTCCACAGGCAGGGTAAACATCGTACCTTTGCAGCATGCAGTTTTCGTCGGAATTATTAGAGAAAGCAGTGAATGAATTTGCCAGGCTCCCGGGCATCGGGAAGAAGACGGCACTCAGGCTGGTATTGCATTTACTCAAAACAGAAACAGAAAAGGTAGAGAGCTTCGGAGAAGCCATTCTCCGCATGCGGCAGGAGATCAGATTCTGTCAGCGCTGCTTCAATGTATCCGACAGGGATATCTGCACAATCTGCGCCAATCCCCTCCGTAAACAGGAACTCATCTGCGTGGTGGAAAGCATCAGGGATGTGATTGCCATCGAGAACACCCAACAGTTCAGCGGCACTTATCATATCCTGGGAGGTATTATTTCTCCCCTGGACGGCATCGGCCCTGACCAACTCAATATCGAGGCCCTGGTTCAACGGATCAAAAACGACAAGCCACAGGAGGTGATCTTTGCCCTCAACCCCAATATACAGGGCGATACCACCATCTATTATATCCAGAAGAAATTGCAGGACCTGCCTGTAAAAGTCACCACTATTGCCCGTGGTATCTCCTTCGGAGGTGAACTGGAGTACGCCGATGAGATGACGCTGGCAAGGTCTATCTCCAACAGGTTACCCGTTGAAAGCTATGTAAGCAACCGTTAACAGCCCTTCTTTGTTATTATCAGGGGATGTTGTAAATTTGTATAATTGCACAGGCGGATTTGTTTATTGTTCGGCCTGTTTGTCTCCCGGGGACCCGGTCAGGGCAACAAAAACGGAACTAATGAACGACAGGAAAAAACACCTCAATATTTCCCAACGTTTATACCAGTTCTACTTTATTGAACGGCCTGTGTCACACACAGCAGCCGGATTGTTGTACAATTAAACATTGTAAGGTATGGACATCAGAAAAGAGCTCAGCAAACGCATCCTCGTGATTGACGGAGCTATGGGGACCATGATCCAGCGATATAAGCTCACAGAAGAGGACTATCGCGGAGAAAGATTCAAAGACTGGCCCTCGGACATCAAGGGGAACAATGAAATCCTCTCTCTCACAAAGCCGGAAGTGATCGGTGCTATCCATCGTGAATACCTGGAAGCAGGAGCCGATATTCTTGAAACCAACACTTTCTCTGCTACTGTAATTGCGCAGGGAGAATATGGTATGCAGCAATTTGCTTACGAAGAAAACGTAGCATCGGCACGCATTGCCCGTGAAGCCACAGATGAATACACAGCTAAAGATCCATCCAAACCCAGGTTTGTGGCAGGCGCAATCGGGCCACTCAACAAAACACTGAGCCTTTCTCCGGATGTGAACAACCCCGGCTACCGCGCCCTCACTTTTGATGAGGCCATGGAAGCGTATTACGAACAGGTGAAAGGCCTGGTTGAAGGCGGTGTGCACTTACTGCTGGTTGAAACCATCTTTGATACGCTCAACGCCAAAGCGGCCATCTTCGCTATCAAGAAATTCTTCCGCGACACCAATCTGCCGGAACTGCCCATCATGATCAGCGGTACCATCACCGATGCATCCGGCAGAACCCTCAGCGGTCAGACCCTGGAAGCTTTCTATACATCAGTTATGCACGCAAGACCGCTCAGCATTGGTCTCAACTGCGCGCTTGGTGCCAGCGAAATGCGCGCGCATATTGAAGAGCTCAGCCAGATCGCTGCCTGTTATACATCAGCCTATCCCAATGCGGGCCTCCCCAATGCAATGGGTGAATACGATGAAACGCCCAGCCAGACCGCTCACTTCCTGGAAGAATGGGCGCAGCAGGGTTTTGTAAATATCGTTGGCGGATGCTGCGGCACAACACCTGATCACATTAAGCATATCGCTGAGCACGTGAAATCTTTTGCACCAAGACAATTGCCCGTTCTGGAAGCTGCCCTCTAGCCATTCCGTCAGCAAGCGTCAGTCCTTTTATGAAAGAAGCCGGACCTGCTGTAAAAGCAGCTCCACAAAAAATACAAATGAGCGACACCGTTAGTATAAAGCCTTACCTGCGGTTATCAGGATTAGAACCGCTGGTGATCCGTCCGGAAACCAACTTCGTGAATGTTGGTGAAAGGACCAATGTGACCGGCTCCAAGAAATTTGCCCGTCTCATCCGCGAAAACAAATTCGAAGAAGCATTGTCCGTTGCCCGCCAGCAGGTGGAAAGCGGCGCCCAGGTGCTTGACATCAACATGGATGATGCCCTCCTCGATGGCGTTGCCGCCATGACCAACTTCCTGAACCTGCTTCAGAGTGAACCCGATATCGCCAAAATCCCCATCATGATCGACAGCTCCAAGTTCGAGATCATTGAAGCAGGATTGAAATGCGTGCAGGGTAAATGTATCGTCAACTCCATCTCCATGAAGGAAGGGGTCGACAAGTTCATCCGGGAAGCGCATATCTGCCGCATGTTCGGCGCAGCCGTTGTAGTGATGGCCTTCGACGAACAGGGTCAGGCCGATACTTTCCAGCGCCGTGTTGACATCTGCACCAAGGCCTACCATATCCTCACAGAAGAAGTAGGCTTCGATCCGCAGGATATCATTTTCGACCTCAATATCTTCGCTATCGCCACCGGTATCGAAGAGCACAATAATTACGCGATAGATTTCATCGAAGCCACAAAAGTGCTGAAACAACGCTTCCCACTGATCAAGATCAGTGGAGGTGTTAGTAATATCTCTTTCTCCTTCCGTGGCAATGAACCCGTAAGGGAAGCCATGCACAGCGTATTCCTGCTCTATGCTATCCGTGCAGGCATGGATATGGGCATTGTGAATGCCGGACAGCTGGTAGTGTATGATGAGATCGAACCACAGCTCCGTGAGCTTTGTGAAGATGTGATCTTCAATAAACGCCCCGATGCCACAGACCGACTCATCACCTTCGCCGAAACCGTTAAGGCCAAAGGGAAGGTGGAAGTGAAGGACGAAGCCTGGCGCAACAACTCCGTGGAAGAGCGACTGAAACACGCACTGGTAAACGGTATTACGGATTATATCGATGCAGACACGGAAGAAGCGCGCCAGAAATATGCACGTCCGCTGGAAGTGATCGAAGGTCCTCTCATGGATGGTATGAACGTGGTAGGTGATCTCTTCGGAAGTGGAAAGATGTTCCTCCCACAGGTGGTGAAAAGTGCCCGCGTGATGAAGAAAAGCGTGGCCGTGCTCACCCCCTTCATCGAAGAAGAAAAGAAGAACAACCCCAATGCACAACAGGGCGGAGCCGCCAGGATCCTGCTCGCCACCGTGAAAGGTGATGTGCATGATATCGGTAAGAATATCGTTGGTGTGGTGCTTGGATGTAACGGTTATGATATCATCGATCTCGGTGTGATGGTGCCTGCCGACAAGATCCTGGAAGCAGCTGAAAGAGAAAAAGTGGACATCATCGGGCTCAGCGGCCTCATCACGCCTTCGCTGGATGAGATGGTGCATGTGGCCCGGGAAATGAAACGCCGCAACATGAAGCAGCCCCTGCTGATCGGCGGCGCCACTACTTCACGTATGCATACCGCCGTGCGCATTGCCCCTGAATATGATAAAGGCGTGGTGCACGTACTGGATGCTTCGCGAAGCGTAACCGTTGCCGGCTCCCTGCTCAGCGAAGAACAGAAATTACCCTACCTGGATAAAGTGAAAACGGAATATGTGAAGCTGAAGGAAGATTTCGCCAGCAAAAAAACAGTGAAACAGTACCTGAGCTTTGAACAGGCACAGAAGAACCCGGTGAAGATCGACTGGCCATCTTTCAAACCCATTGCTCCCTCTTTCACCGGAACAAAACAGTTCATGGATGTGGAGCTATCTACCATCAGGGAGTATATCGACTGGGGGCCATTCTTCATCGCCTGGGAACTGCATGGTAAATTCCCTGCCATCCTCACGGATAAAGTAGTAGGAACAGAAGCCACCAAGCTTTATAACGACGCCAATAAACTGCTGGATCAGATCGTGGCAGAAAAATGGCTCACGCCGCAGGGTGTGATCGGATTCTGGCCCGCACAGCAGACAGCTCCCGATACCGTTGAACTGAAAGCCGGAGAACAGGTGGTGAACCTGGAATTCCTGCGCCAGCAGATCAAGAAAGCAGCAGACCAACCGAATCTAAGCCTTGCAGATTTCATCAAGCCTGCAGCTATTTCCGATAAGCCCTTTGCTGATTATATGGGCGCCTTCACGGTTACTATCAAAGGCATCGAGCCTCATATCGAGCGCTTTATCAAGGCGATGGATGATTACAACAAGATCATGTTGCAGGTGCTGGCAGACAGGCTGGTAGAGGCTTTTGCAGAATACCTGCATGAGCGCGTGCGGAAAGAATTTTGGGCATACGCAACAGATGAGCACCTGAGCAATGAAGAACTGATCTCTGAAAAATACTCCGGTATCCGTCCGGCTCCCGGCTATCCCGCCTGCCCGGACCATACCGAGAAATATAAACTATTCGACCTGCTGGGTGGAGAAGCTGCAACCGGCATCACCCTGACAGAGTCTCTCGCCATGTACCCTGCTTCTTCTGTAAGCGGCTGGTACTTTGCCAATCCGCAAAGCCAGTACTTTGGTATCGGTAAGATTCAGAAAGACCAGGTGGTGGATTATGCGAAGAGAAAAGGCATGAGTGTTGAAGATGTTGAGCGTTGGCTAAGGCCAGTGCTGGAATATGATGCTTAGAAGTAATTCCAGATAAACAAGACGGCCCGCTGATGATCAGCGGGCCGTCTTGTTTATCTCATTTTTTTGACTGATTACATTCATGATTTCTGGTAGTGAGATGGCTGTCACATTATCTCCTAACGAAAATCTTTCATCACCTGGATATACTACATATTTATGCGTTGCTTCAATATCTTCACAACCAATATAAAATCCTTTGGAGACCTTTGGAGCAATAGATCTTTTTATTTCAATAGCAATCCTGTTTTTGGAGCCTTTCTCAATCACCAGATCTATTTCGGCTCCTGCAGCTGTCCGATAAAACCAATAGGTTGCGCCAATGGGCAGGTTTGAAATCAAATTTTCAATCACAAACCCTTCCCAGCTTGCACCAACAATGGGGTGTCCCATCAAATCATCGAGAGTTGCTATATTCAGTAATGCGTGGGTAAGCCCACTATCACGGATATAAATTTTAGGCGACTTTACAAGTCGTTTAGCAATATTACCTGCCCATGGTCTTATCACCCTCACCAACAACAAATCCTCCAATAACTCTATATATCTTTTCGCTGTTGGAGCCGTAACTCCAAGATTAGCTCCAAGCTGTGCTACGTTAAGTTGAGTTCCCTGATTATGCGCCAGCATCGTCCACAACAATCTTAAACTATTCGCAGGCACCCTGCCTCCAAACTGTGGCACATCACGCTCCAGGTAGGTACTGATAAAGTTTTGTCTCCATCTTAAACTTGCCTCATCGGAGTTCGCCATGAAACTATCAGGGAAGCCTCCACGAAGCCATAATTCTCCAGTCTTTTCATTTCCCACTTCATCAATCATCAGTCCTGTCAATTCCTTATATGCGATCCTTCCCGCAAGTGTTTCAGAGGATTGTTTTAATAGCTCTAAAGAAGCTGAACCAAGAATAAGGAACTGTCCGGTCCTGTGCCCTTTTTTTCTCTTGCGATCAATCACTCCACGAAGAATCGCAAACAATTCAGGCACTCTTTGAATTTCATCAAGAATGATCAACTTTCCTGTCTGAAGATCAAAATATGATTCAGGTTCTTCAATCCTCGCAAGGTTAGAAGGAGTTTCCAGATCCAGATAAACAGGCGTGGGCTTTAATTCTTCGGCTAAGATTTCTGATAGGGTGGTTTTTCCAACCTGACGAGGCCCTAAAAGCCCGACAGCCGGGAATTCCTCCAGTAATTGAAGTATTTCTTTTTTGATTTTCCTTTCGATCATCCTTGTAAATCTAATATTAAATATTCGATTTACAAGGTAAAGTAAAAATAATCCTTGCAATTTTAAACCTAAACTTTAAAATTACAAGGATCCTTATCTTAAATTATTGATTATTAGTGGAATCCGATTTAACACCTTCCTCCTCATCCATTTCCTCTTCCAGTTCATCCCCCTCCTTGCTTTTCCTCAGCTTCACCTTCGGGTTATCCCTGTTACCCGTAACAGAGAACGGTATGCCGATGATCCCGAACGGCGGCAGGCCCAGTCTTCCATGCAGGTTGAACTTTCCATCAAAACTCACCTGGCCTTCAAAGCGCGGACGGAAGCCGGAGACTTTCATCTTCACACGTTCGATGGTAATGATATTGTTGGCAATCTTTGTTTTGATGTCCACTTTGGAAAGGTCCGGGTCCCTGATACCATCTTTGCCGGTAGCTGTACTAACGGCGTTCATTAACCGAAATCCTTTCATCTTCACTTTCTGCACGGTGATCACACCTTCTCCTTTCAAAGAAGGATATACAGGCATCATATCCGCGTTCAACCGGCCACTCAAACTGTAATCCAGCGAGATCTGCCCTTCTGCTTTTTCCGCAGCGGGCGCCATCTGGCGGAACATATCGATCCCTTTATATGCCTTCTTCACATCCAGGGTTTCAGCCTTGATATGATAATCAAATATTGCTTTGTAAGGAGAGCTGCTCTTGTAGGTAGCATCCATAACAATCGGAGCATCCACCAGCGTGAAACCTGTTTCCTGCAAACTCAGCGTTCCGTTTGAAATAGTAAGGCCTCCCTTAAAATCATAGAGCTCGATATTCTGGTAGATCACTTTTCCCGCATTGGCAGTTACGTTGATATCGAGGTTGGTGGGCACCATCACCACACCGGAGGATTTGCTTTCAGGGGCATTGGCGTCAGGGGCGCCGGAGAAGGCCATCCATTCGTCCACAAAGAATTTCGGCGTACTCAGTTCAAACTTTCCTTTCAATGCCTCCTTCGGTTTGAATGCGTAATTGAAGACGTTGAAAAGATAGCCATTCATCGTGAGGTTGGTATTGCCGTATTTCGCTTTGAATGTATCGAACCACATCTTGTCCTGGTCAAAGCGGAAGAGACCATTGTTGATGAAGAAAGGTTTTGGCAGCATTTCCGTGGTCAAAGCGATATCGCGCAGTTTCATCGTTCCTTTATTGAAAAGCTTTTCATACCTGCCTGCAGTAGCATCGCTCTGGCGGCCCCGGAGCGAGAGATCGGTTTGAATAAAGCCATTCACATTGTATCCCTGGATGGCGAAGAGCTTGTAGATCTTACCCAGGTCAAGCGTGCCTTTGCTCACGATCTGGTATTTCAGGTCTGCGAACTGAGCAAGGGAAGCCTGCACCATAAATGGCATATTCTCCAGTTCAAATGAAACTGGTTTCAGGTCTACTTTCAGATCATTGTATTTGCCGGTGGTATTGGTGATGGCAGCATCAATATTGATCTTCTGCAATGGTGCGGGATAGTATTTCGTTTTCACGGAGCCGTTGTTCATACGAAGCAACGCCGTAGTAACGGGAAAGAGTTGTTTGGAGGGGTTGAATTTCCCTTTTGTATTGATATCGATGTTCAGGTCGCCGGCCAGATCAAGGCTGTCGAGCGGATAGAACTGTTTGATGTCTGAGAGATGAAATACTGTCTGTAACTGGCCTTCCAGGGGATAGTCGGCGGCATTCACAATATTGAAGTGTCCTTTGATAAAGTTAGACAACACTTTTGCATTGATCTCCTGCACATTCAGCTGCGTGTGTTCATAAACGCCGTCTTTACAATCTGCATTGAGCTTGAAGCTGATCTGCTCAACGCCCTGTGGCAGTGCAGCAAATTTGATGAATCCGTCAGTGAGCGAAGACTCCAGGTTAAAAACAGGGATGCTGGTGATCACGGTGTCTTTGCGATGGCTCCCGGGTTTCTGTCCTGTTTTATAAGTGCCGTCTGCATCGAAGTTGAGCCTGTACCTTCCTTTGAATTCCATATCCTTGAGTCCGAATGCCGCGCCCAGGCTGGCGAGGTCGATATCCGCCTGCAGCTTTGATTTTATATAAGGTACATTCAGTCCTTTCAGGAAGATCACGGAATTGAAATAGTCTTTATCGATATTGAAGAAGAAGGAATCGATACTGATGGTAAGACTGTCTGTATTCAATGCCGGAAGCTTCGCATCCAGGTTCAGCCGGAGATTTTTGGCGGGAAGTTTCGCTTTGTTATGGCTCACGAATCCGTCCGTTACTTTCATATTGAAAGCCAGGCTGGGCATATCATTGGTGGCAGCGCTGTAATTCCCTTTGAGAGAGGCAACGATTTCAGTATGTCCGGTTATTTCGGTGTTATCGAAATAGTGAAGGTATTCCTGCGGGATGGCGGTGATCACATCATGAAGATCGGTCTCTTTTGACCGGAGGTTGAAGTCCATATTGTAGCCATCTTTCAGGAATTCAAAGATGCCATGTAATTGTACGGGCAGGCGGTTGATCAGCAGGTCATTCTTTTCAAAAAGCAGGGTAAGTGAGCTGGTATTGATCTTGGTGATGAGGTCTGCCTGCAATTTCTTATCTGTGATATAGGTCTGTCCGTCGTAGGTGAGTTTGAAACTATCGATCCGCAGATCGGAATGAAGGTCAAAGATGGCCTTGCTGAGATCCCCGGAGCCGGTGTAGTGAAAGCCTTTGGCTGAGATGGCCATGGGCAGGGAGCGGTCGTTATACACCAGTTCCGTTTTATCCAGGTGGATATTTTCCAGTTTCAGGGAAGCCCCTGCGGAATCAGGTGTGGCTGCGGTTGTAGCGGTATCCGGTTCAGATTTGTAAACATTGTAATTGGGCTGACCGTCTTCAGATACCTGTATGTCTATCTTTCCTTTATCCAGGAAGATCTGGTTGATATTGATCTTACTCGCAAAAACGGAACTGAGATCGATTCCCAGCGCCACCTCATCGGCCTCTACCAGGTTGGCATTGGTGAATGGTGCGGAGCCTTTCAGGGTGAAGTCGTGCAGCGTAAGGGTGAGGGATGGAAAGTGGTTGAAGAAAGACAGTCTGGCTTTACTGAAATTCACTTCGGTGGCCAATGCCTGGTTAGACCAGATCTTGATCTTTTTGGCAACAAATTCCGGGAAGAAATAAGGAAGGAGGAAAGTGATCAGTATCAATCCCAGTAACGTAAAACCTGCAATTTTCAAGCGCTTCCACAGCCACTTACGCATAACGGTGAGTTAGGGTTAATTAAAATAAAAGGCAGCAAAAGTAGACGAAACACCGGGTACGCACGCAGGCCGTACCGAAGTTAACACAAAATTGGATCAATGTAAATTGACCTGATGTAGGATATTGGTGACAGTGAGCTACTTCTTTTCAAACAGCCACCACAGGCGTTTCCGTGGTTTCACTTTGAAATTGCTGGTGATGTAGGTCTGTATATGGTTCATTGCTTCATCTATATCGTCTGTCAGCAACACCAGGTTAAGGTCCTCTTTGGAGATGGTTCCCTGAACTGCCATGAATTCCAGGTAATCCCAGAGTTCCTGGTGGTATACTTTCCCGAAGAGCACGATGGGAAACTGTGTGATGGTGCGGGTTTGCACCAGGGTAAGGGTTTCAAAGAATTCGTCCATGGTGCCGAAGCCGCCGGGCAGGATGATGAACGCGTAGGAGTATTTCACCATTACCACCTTTCTTACAAAGAAGTGCTCAAACATGAGCGACTTATGCAGGTAGGGGTTGGCATGTTGTTCGAAGGGCAGCATGATATTGCAGCCAACGGACTGGTAACCATTCTCAAAAGCCCCGCGGTTGGCGGCTTCCATGATACCGGGTCCGCCACCGGTCATGGTGGTGAAGCCGAGCTCTCCGATCCGTTGTCCGAAATCCATGGCCACTTTATAGTATGGATGATCTTCCTTGAACCTGGCGGAGCCGAATACCGTAATGGCCGGCTTGATGAAGTGCAGGGTACGGAAAGATTTCATGAACTGGGCGGCTACCTTCCATATGAATTTTAATTCATATCCACGGCTCTTTGGCCCGTCGAGGTACACATGCTCTTTTGGAGGGATGATCGGATCTACCTGTCGTTTTTTTGCTGATGCTGCTTCCATGCCAATGGTGTAAATTGCCCGCCAAATTAAAGAATAATCTCATGCGCATCATCAGTTATAATGTTAATGGTCTGCGGGCTGCAATGAACAAAGGGCTGATGGATTGGCTGAAAACCGATCCGGCCGATATCATCTGCCTGCAGGAAACCAAGGCCCATCGCGATAATGTGGACTATAAACAGTTCAATGACCTGGGCTTTCACGACTACTGGTTCAGTGCTCAGAAAAAAGGATACAGTGGCGTGGCTATCTTTTCCAAACAAAAGGCGGATAATGTGGTTTATGGTACAGGTCACCAGGTGAGTGACGACGAAGGAAGGGTATTACAGATCGATCTGGGAGATATCCGGATCATCAATGCCTACTTCCCTTCCGGCACCTCAGGAGATGAAAGACAGGCCTATAAATACTCCTGGCTGGATGAAATTTTCCATTATGTGGGCGAGTTGCGTCAGACCAAACCCAACCTGGTGCTTTGTGGTGATTACAATATCGCGCATGGAGAAATTGATATCCATGATCCGAAGGGCAATAAGAAAAACTCCGGTTTTCTTCCTGAAGAACGTGCCTGGCTGGATAAATTCTATGGTGCAGGCTGGGTGGACACCTTCCGTAAGCTGAACCCTGATCCCCACTGGTACACCTGGTGGAGTCAGCGTTTCCCCAGCGTTCGTGCGCAGAACAAGGGATGGCGTATCGATTACATCAATGTTACTGAAAGCCTTGCCCCGCGCGTTAAAGCGGCTGCCATCTATCCTGATGTAAAACAAAGCGATCACTGCCCGGTTTACCTGGAACTGGCATAAATTGACGGTATGTTTATATATAATGTAACAATCAAAGTAAGCTGGGCCATTCACGACGCATGGTTGAAATGGATGACCGGTACACATATGCCCGATGTGATGGCCACCGGTTGTTTTGCCCGCAACCAGCTGGTGAAGCTGTTGGATACGGAAGAAGAGGAAGGGCCTACTTACGCAGCTCAGTATTATGCGGAATCATTCGGGGATTATGAGAGATATATCAATGAACATTCATCTCGTTTGCGGGAAGACGGATATAATAAATGGGGTGATAATTTCATCGCATTTCGCAGCATAATGGAGATTGTGAACTGAGTGTGGATAAGATTATTTTAATCAGGAAGCTGGTAAAAAATATTGTATATTCTTGGCAAACCCAATGCTGTACAGCATTTCAGCCAATAGCTGTGAAACACAATACCAGAGCGGGTTTCAGCGTGTAACACACCCGGTAACGTGTAATTGAGGAAAATAGTATTTTTCCTATAATCCTTGCCCCAAGCGGCTTGCAGCCATTTTCTCAATTGTTAATTTTAGTGCAGAAAAATTTTGTTGGAAACAAAAAGCGGCTAAATTTGTTCCTGCATATTTAAAACATTACACTATGAACAAAGCTGAATTAATTGCCAAGCTTGCTGATGATGCAGGTATCACTAAAACACAAGCTAATGCTACTTTGGATTCTTTCGTAGAGGCTGTTACCAAAACCCTGAAAGGTGGTGGTAAAGTAACGCTGGTTGGTTTCGGAACTTTCTCCGTTTCCAAAAGAGCTGCCCGTAACGGACGTAATCCTCAAACTGGCGCTGTGATCAAGATCAAGGCGAAGAAAGTTGCCCGTTTCAAAGCAGGTAAAGAGCTGCAAGCTAAATTATAAAAGCTGCATCAACTGCACGGAAAGTTCCGATACTCTTGGTATCGGGACTTTTTTTTTGGTATTTTTGCCATTCGTTATTTATTAATTACAAATTCTTTTCAACATGGGTAGAGGTGATAAAAAAACCAAGAAAGGAAAGATCTTCAAAGGATCTTTCGGAAAAAGCAGACCAGCAAGAACAAAAAAAGTTGCCGCTAAAGCCGACAACAAATAAGCTTGCGATAAGAGGTTGAAAAGTTATCAGCCGGATCAGTCATCCAGCAGTTAACTTTTCAACTTATCATCATCCTTCTTTTATTTTCTTCTTATCAGATCCTAAGGCGCCAGACGCTCGATCAGCCATTCTCCCTTCTCTCCCAATGTATACTGGATCCTGTCGTGCAGACGGCTGGGGCGGCCCTGCCAGAACTCCACGATCACAGGTTTTACCAGGTATCCTCCCCAATGTGCGGGACGTGCAATTTCTTTTCCGCTGAATTCATCTTTTTTCTTCGCTTCCTCGATATCGAGCCACTGCCTGTTCTCTATTACCTGGCTCTGTGGTGACACCCAGGCTCCGAGCCGGCTTCCTTCGGGACGGCTATCGAAATATTCATCACTTTCCTTTTCACTCAGTTTTTCCACCAGGCCGGTGATGCGCACCTGCCTTTCCAGTTCTTTCCAGAAGAACACCAGGCAGGCCCTTGGGTTTTCTGCCAGCTGCTGTCCCTTGAAGCTCTCGTAGTTAGTGAAGAACATGAAACCACGCTGGTCATACCCTTTCATCAATACTATGCGTGCTGCCGGCAGACCGTCTACCGAAGCGGTTGCCAGGGTCATGGCATTCACTTCTTCTATTTTAGAGGATACGGCCTCATCCCACCATATACCAAACTGCTGTAGTGGATCGGGCTGCACATCATTCTCTGAAAGGGACCGCTGGCGGTAGTCTGTCCGGATATCTGCAATGGTACTCATCGGAATAGTTTATTCAGCAAAACTCCTTCAATTCACACAAATAAAAAAGCACCGTTCTCATGAACGGTGCTGATATAAGTTAGGTGATGATATCATTAT
This sequence comes from Pseudobacter sp., assembly GCF_051955275.1. Taxonomy (NCBI): domain Bacteria; kingdom Pseudomonadati; phylum Bacteroidota; class Chitinophagia; order Chitinophagales; family Chitinophagaceae; genus Pseudobacter; species Pseudobacter sp. Next base: position 27,021 of record NZ_JBQCGW010000025.1, read on the forward strand.
AAACCACCGCGCATCATGCCGACTCCGAGGCCAAGAACGCTGGCAACTACAATACCGCCAATGAGCATGGTGATGATCAGGTTCACAACCCAATAAACTACGATTGCGATGATCACGTACAACACACGCTGATCTTCCGGAGTTTTCTTTACCGGGCCCAGTCCCAGATACATCAGGTAAATGCTGTAAGCCGCGCCTGCAAGGGCTGCCAGCCATCCCAGGAAAGGAATGATACCAAGGATACCAGCCACCCAGATAGCGGTTGCCGAGTAAGCCATGAGCTGTGCGGACGCACCCAGATTTTTCTCAGACTTGAAACTTGGGGCCAGCGCATCGATGATGTAGGTTCCGATAACAAATGCAAGAATAGCACCCACGATGGATACTACGGCCATTACAATACCGTAAGTAACACCCAGCAGCATACCACCGAAAATGAAGCCACCCAGGAAAGAACAAACAGCAGGGATCAATGATAATGGAAGTACATAACCAGTGAGCAGGGATCCTAAAGTGGCCGTTTCACCCGCCACTACATTCCATTCTGTTTTTGGAGTGGTCAGGATATTCTTGGCGCGTTGAATTAAGTTCATAGTGATTTTAGTTTGGTTAAATGTACAGATAACCATATATGTAAACAATACCCGATTCAGGGGAAAATGGAAATTACGCTTGCGGGATCGGAAATTTTTTGGCCGGAGCGCCTTCTTTAACCTTCGGATTTGCGGCCGGTAGTGGATTTGCTGATAAGGCTCTCGATTTCGTTGAGGCGTTTCAACTGCATTTCAAGTTTTTTATTGTGCCCGCTGAGTTGCTGGAGGTCGAAATTGAGTTCTTCGAGGTAGGTGATCTTTTTGAGCAGGCCCTGACGCTGGAAGTTGGCTTCTCTCAGTTTATCTTCCGTATCGGCCATAAGCCTTGTCAGGCGTTGGTTCTCTTCCAGGATGGTCATTTGTTTGAAGCGGATCTCATCATGCTCTTTGGTGAGCCGGATATAGTTCTGCTGGAGGTCTTCAAATTCAAAATTGCGGTGATGCGGCTGAGCAAGATAAGTTTCCAGTTTTCTCAGTTTCTCCTGCAGTCCCTGGAATTCTTCCTGGGATTGGGCGAGCCTGTCTTTCATTTCCACAACAAGGAGCTGCTCCTGTTTCAAATGTCTGATCATGGCTTCCTGTTCAACATTGATGGAGCGCCACTCGCGGAGCTGCATGCTCATCTGTTCATTGAGTGATTGAGATTCCGTATATTTTCTTTCGAAGTCGCGCATCATCTCAAGCTGTTCCTGCAGCCGCGCGATGCGTTGCTGATGCTCTGGTATCTGATAGTCTGAAACCGTTGACTGTGCCTGCTTTGAGGGCGCGGGCTTATTTTGTATTTCCAGTATCGTTTTCTTCATTTCCTCCAGCTCGATGCCTAACAGTTCTTCATTTTCCTGTGCGGCCGCAAGCTCACGTTTCAATTCTTCCACTACTTTTTTCTGTACGTCCTGATCTTCGAGGTATTTGAGTTTCCATTCACCGGGATCGATGGCTGAGGTAGCCAGTACTGAATGTTCCGATGCGGTAGGGAGGGCTGATTTGCGGTTGACAAGAAAGAAATGAATGAAGAACCCCAGCACCATGGCGCCTAGCTGGAATATGAGTATTTCCCATATCCCCACGGAGATCTGATATCCCAGGATGACAATCAATTCATTCATAATAATGGTTCAGAGGGCCGAGGCCGGTGGTTTTTTTCGGAGCAGGCATGCGGGCTTTCAATGGACTTGAACGGATGGGGAAGAATAAAAAAACCACCTTGAATGGTGGTTTTTCAGTGCCTAAATTAATGCGATCGAATCAGATATGCAAATAGCTGACTTAATATTTTTCAGAAGCTGGTTCTCAGCCTTTTACCAATGTTCCAACTTTTTCTCCGCAGATCACTCTTTTGAGGTTTCCGGAGGTATTCATATCAAACACGATGATAGGAAGGTTATTTTCCATGCAGAGCGTGAATGCGGTCATATCCATTACGCGGAGATTGTTTGAGATACATTCCTGGAAAGTGATGGTCTCATACTTTTTGGCTGTGGGATCTTTCTCCGGATCGGCGGTGTAGATGCCATCTACACGGGTTCCTTTGAGGATCACATCAGCCTGGATCTCGATAGCTCTGAGGGATCCGGCAGTATCGGTGGTGAAATACGGGTTACCGGTACCGGCTCCGAAGATTACTACTCTTCCTTTTTCCACGTGGCGGATGGCCCTGCGGCGAATGTAAGGTTCTGCGATCTGTTCCATTTTGATAGCGCTCTGGAGGCGTGTATACACACCTATTTTCTCCAGCATGGCCTGCATAGCCATTCCATTGATCACTGTAGCCAGCATTCCCATGTAATCGCCGTGCGCTCTTTCGATGCCGGTTTCCGCTTCATTCATTCCACGGTAGATATTTCCACCGCCGATCACAATGGCCACCTGCACGCCCAGTTCTACAATTTCCTTGATGTCCCGCGCATATTGTTCTATGATCACCGGGTCCATGCCAAAATTTTTATCTCCCATTAATGATTCGCCCGATAACTTCACGAGAACACGTTTGTACTTTGGCAGCATGTAATAAATTGTAGATTTCTGTTTAATAATTCTTGTCTGCACTACCGGGAAGCATTGGTAAAGGATACCATCCCGGTATCAATGTTCGTGCAAAGAAAAGATTTTTTTCTAACTGTTTATTCAATATTCAGGAGGAGGCTCCGGCTGCGCTTTCCGGAGCGGGGTAATTGCCGTATTCCCGGCCGGGGTTTCCGGTGCGCCCGAAGGCGGCGGAACAATGCGCAGCATGATATCTGAATAGAAAAAGGGACCTTTTGGAGGTCCCTTTTTCAGAATTTATGCGGATTGCCTGGATTATCCGAGGGCAACGCGTTTGAACTCTGTAACCTTCAGGTCAGCGCTTACGCTCTTCAGGAAGTCAGCAACGGATTTACCGTTGTCTTTCACAAAAGCCTGATTGAGCAGGGTGCTTTCTTTAAAGAAGGCGTTCAGTTTACCTTCAGCGATCTTGGCGATCATTTCTTCAGGTTTACCTTCCATTTTGGGATCGGTTTTGATTTGCTCTACGATGATGGCTCTTTCACGCTCTACAGTAGTGGCGGGAACAGAAGAAGCATCAACAGCAACGGGGTTCATCGCAGCGATCTGCATAGCGATATCCCTTCCGGCATCAGCAGCGGGCTGATTCATACCTACCAGTACACCGATACGGTTTGCACCGTGGATGTAAGAGGCAACGAAGTCAGCGTCTACGCGCTCGAACTTGGTGATACCGATCTTTTCGCCGATAGAAGCGAGCTTATCGTTCACGAGGTCGGCAACTTTAGCGCCATTGATGGAAAGACCGTTCAGCTCATCAACACTTTTCACGTTGTTGGCGATAGCAGCATCGATGATTGATTGGGCGAATGCAATGAAGTCTGCATTCTTGCTTACGAAGTCAGTTTCGCAGCTTACGCAAAGAGCGATGCCGGTTTTGTTGTCGGCAGTTGTTTTTGCGAGAACCACACCTTCTTTAGCTTCACGGTCGCCACGCAGAGCGGCAACTTTCGCACCTTTCTTACGTAGCCAGTCGATAGCAGCTTCAAAGTCACCGTTTGTTTCGGTGAGGGCTTTGCGGCAGTCCATCATACCTGCGCCAGTCATCTGGCGGAGTTTATTGATATCAGCGGCTGTAATAGCAACAGTTGACATATTCTAATATTGAAAAAGTTACAAAATTTGATCACAGCGTTAGCGTCAGCAATTATCTGCCGCCACCGGGTCTGCGGTTAGCACCACCGCCGCCAGGACCGCCTACACGGCGTTTCTGACCGCCACCATGGTTGCCACCAGTACCGCCACCGGTGTTACCACCTGGTCTGCGTCCGGCGCCACGTCCACCTTCAGCTTCTGCTTCAGCCTGGATACGTGCAGCTTTCTTTTCTTTTTCATCATCAGCTACTTCTTCTACGTCTTCGTCTTTAGCAGCCTGACGTTCAGCCAGACCTTCAGCGATAGCTGCAGTGATGTATTGAGTGATGATAGCGATTGATTTTGTAGCGTCGTCGTTAGACGGGATTGCGAAATCAACTTTGTTAGGATCGCAGTTGGTGTCTACCATTCCGAAGGTAGTGATACCGAGGCGTTTTGCTTCAGCCAGCGCGATATGCTCATGACCGATGTCGATGATGAACAATGCAGTTGGTACACGGCCCAGTTGAGCGATACCACCCAGTACTTTGTCCATTTTATCACGGTCGCGGCCCAGTGTGAGGCGCTCTTTCTTGGTCAGGCTTTCTGCGCTGCCGTCTCCCAGCAACTTATCGATGCTCTGCATCTTCTTCACGCTCTTACGAACAGTGTTGAAGTTGGTAAGCATACCACCCAGCCAACGCTCGGTAACGAAAGGCATGTTCACTTTACGTGCGCATTCAGTAACGATCTCTTTCGCTTGTTTTTTAGTACCAACGAACATGATCTTTTTACCGCTGCGTGCGATTTGCTTCAGGGCTGCTGCAGCTTCCTGCAGGTGCTCTGTAGTTTTATTCAGGTCGATGATGTGAATACCTTTCTTCTCAGCGAAGATGTAAGGCAACATCTTGGGATTCCACTTCTTACGCAAGTGACCGAAGTGTACACCTGCATCAAGTAATTGCTGTTGTAATGAAGTGTTATTTTCCATTTTTTATTTGTCTTTTAGCTATCAGGCGGTGGCCTTAAGCCATATGATTTGAAAAATGTTGTTTAGGCTGCTACTGTTAACGTTTGCTGAACTGGTAGCTGCGACGTGCTTTCTTATGACCGAATTTCTTACGCTCAACAGAACGGGGATCGCGTTTCAGAACACCTACTGCTTTCAGAGCAGGACGGAATTCAGCGTTCAGTTCCAGCAGCGCACGGCCGATACCCAGCTTTGCAGCCTCTGCCTGACCTTTCATACCACCACCTGCAGCATTGATCTTCACATCATACTTATCGGTAGCCTGAATGGCTTTCAAAGGAAGCTCCACCTGATTTTGCAGGTAAGCGAGAGGGAAATATTCTTTATAGTCTTTGTCGTTAACTGTGATCTTACCGGTTCCTTTGCTGAGGAATACCCTTGTCACAGCTTCTTTACGACGACCAATTGCATTTTTTTGCTTTTCCATGAATTCAATTTGACGATTTGATAAGTTGTAGACCTGTTGGATTACCCTTCAGATCCTTTACTTAAAATTTCAATTCTTTGGGTTGTTGTGCGGTGTGCTGGTGCTCAGCGCCTGCATACACAAATAATTTCTTGATCATCTTGCGGCCGAGACGGTTCTTAGGCAGCATGCCTCTTACAGCGCGCTCTACAACCTGCTCAGGACGGCGTTTCAGCAGTTCCCTTGCAGTTTCCGCTTTCTGACCACCGGGATATCCTGAGAAAGTCAGGTATTCCTTGTCGTCAAGTTTAGTGCCTGTGAATTTAACTTTGTCTGCATTGATCACGATAATGTAATCCCCGGTATCAACATGTGGCGTATAATATGCCTTGTTCTTACCACGAAGAACAGAGGCAATCTTGGCACACATGCGTCCCACGGTTTGATTGGTACCGTCAACAACAAACCAGTTGCGTTGTACGGTAGCCGCATTCGCATGTTTTGTAGTGAAATGAAGTTTGCTCATTTGTAAAATGTTATGAGTGAAAATTTATCCTGCTTCTTTCCTCCACCAACCTGGGGAAAATGGAAACAGGGTCGCAAAGGTAGTGAAAACTGGTTCGAAGTAACAAAGGTTGAGGGGTGTTTTTTGGAGGGGGCTTTTATAATTTATTGGTTTTCAATAAAATTTTTGCGTGGATTTTTAAATGATGGGAGTTTTATGCAGGTCTTTTCGGTTGTTCGGGCGGTCAAAGGACGCAACGCGGTTGGGAAACACACCCACACCTGGTTGTTCTTTGAGGAGCTGTGTTGGGGAATGTTAGGGCTGAGGTAAAGGGCCGGGCTATAGGATCGTATGTTTCCAAGACCGCTTATGCGCCCCTTTGACCGCCAACCTCCCCGGAGGTGCAGCAGTGAGCCCCAACTAAAATAAAACGCTATTTTTTCTTCAGCCACAACAGCTCCAATTAAAATGCCACCTCCAAAACCGCTTCCTTTTGTTACAAGAGGAAGGATTTCACAGCAAGTTCTAACCCGAACTCAATCTCCCCCGGCAACCGAAGGGAAAGAAGAGTGATAAATTTTACTCATACATTTCCCTAATGAGCAATGGGTGGTGGGGGATTGGGGTGGGGGTTGAAAACCGACCCCAACAACCCCACCCCCCCAAAAATAATATTTAAATAATATAA
>NZ_JBQCGW010000026.1:0-12883 GCF_051955275.1 Pseudobacter sp.
TAGGTCTTCATTCATAAAAAAGCTGGATTAGCGATCTGCGAAATTAGCTATTCCTCCTCAATTGCAGTACGGGAGGGTCTTTCAGCCCTGTTAAAAACCTATTTGTTATACGGTTAATGGGTACCGGTAGCCAGCTGCTTAATATTCGCTTCACAATAACAACACAATTCCTTAACTGCAAATTTACACCAGGGTCAGCTAAGGTTAGGAATTTTGCTAAACCGCTCTCTAATGGAAAAAAGACCTGTTGATGTAGTAGTAATTTCGGATGTGCACCTCGGCACATATGGTTCACGGGCCAGGGAACTTGCAGCCTACCTCAAAAGTATCACTCCGAATATCCTTATCCTCAATGGAGATATTATCGACTGCTGGCAGTTCTCCAAACGCTACTTCCCCTCCGCACATATGGCAGTGATCAAAGAAGTGCTCAACATGATGATGCAGGGAACCAGGGTGTTTTACATCACAGGCAACCATGATGAGCAGATGCGCCGCTACTCCGACTTCCAGCTCAGCAACTTTACGCTTACAGACAAACTGGTGCTGGAGATAGATAATAAGATGACCTGGATCTTCCATGGAGATGTTTTCGACAATACCACCAAAGGCGGAGCCAAAATGCTGGCCAAGCTGGGAAGCAATGGTTATGCAGCCCTGATCCAGTTCAACCGCTTCGTGAACTGGGTGCTTAAAGCATTCGGCCGCGAGAAACTTTCCATCTCCAAAAAAGTAATGGCGGAAGTGAACAAAGGAGTGTTGCGTGTGAACGACTTTGAAACCATCGCCGCCGAGCTGGCCATCGATAAAAAATATGATTACGTGATCTGCGGCCATATTCACCAGCCACAGAAAAGAGTGATTAAAACAGAGAAAGGTGAAGTTACTTACCTCAACTCCGGCGACTGGGTGGAACACCTGACAGCGCTGGAATACAAGGAAGGCGAATGGAACATCTTCGAGTATGATGAAGCCAAATTCCAGCATGTACCGAATACCGACAAGCGCATGCCATTGAACGTTATTACAGACGAGATCAGCTTCTATATAAATTCACTCGCTATCTAATAAACAAACATTAAGAATGAAAATATTGTATTCAATACAGGCTACGGGAAACGGGCATATCAGCAGGGCCATGGAACTGCTGCCTTACCTGCGCAATTATGGTACAGTTGATATTTTCCTGAGCGGCGCTAACAGCACACTGCCGCTGGATGCAGAGATCAAATACCGTAGCCAGGGGCTGAGCCTTTTCTACACCTGCAAAGGCAGCCTGAATTACAGGAAGATCATGAGTAAGGTTTCCCCCTTCAGGATCATGAAAGAAATGAGGGACCTGCCGGTAGAAAAATACGACCTGGTATTGAACGATTTCGAATGCATCACCTCCCTCGCCTGTGCGCACAAGAAAGTTCCTTCCGTGAACTTCGGCCACCAGGCCAGTTTCATGAGCGCAAACACCCCAAGGCCTGAAAAGCCTAACAAGATCGGAGAATGGGTGCTGAAGAACTATGCAAAAGCCTCACAATATATCGGGCTGCATTTTGAGAGCTATGACGATTTCATCTTCTCTCCTGTGATCAAAGAAGAGATCCTGAAATCGGAAATCACCAATAAAGGACATATCACCGTCTACCTTCCTTCTTATTGCGATAACCAGCTGATGCAGTTCCTGCGCCCGTTTACCGATCATCGCTTTGAAGTATTCTCCAAAGAGGTGAAAGAAGTTAAAACGGAAGGGCATGTAACTTTTATTCCTGTTGGCAAAGAAGCTTTCAACAAAAGCCTGATCAGTTGCCATGGTATCGTTTGCGGCGCAGGTTTTGAAACACCTGCAGAAGCTTTGTACCTGAAGAAGAAAATGATTGCCATCCCCATTAAAGGTCAGTATGAGCAACTCTGTAATGCAGCAGCGTTGAAGAAGATCGGCGTAAGAACACCGGATAGCCTGGATGACGATTTCAACGATACTTTCCACAACTGGGTGAACGATCCTGTTACAGCAGGTGTGGAATACAAACACTCTACGGAAACCATCATCAATACACTGATGCACCGTTGCACCAATATGAGATACGAACTGGATATCCTCTATCCGGATCTCACTTTCAATTAACGGTTGCCTATATATTATTTCCTGCGATTATTTATTGGATTATTTCGGGGGCTGACCAGTTTTGGTCCGCCCATTTTTATTTCGCTGTGCCCAGTCGCTCGCTCATCCCCATGAGTGACTTCTATTCCGTCGCCTCCTGGCGACACGGTGCTCGCCGGAGGCGAGTGACTGGGCACAGCGAAATAAAGGGGCAATTGCGACAATAAAAAAAGCCGTCACGATAGAAATCGAACGGCGTTAGTCACATGAGAGGAAACCTCTCACTTAAGAAAAACATATAATGAGTTTGATAAAACTTTCAGCACTTAACAACGCGGCAGGACAAGGAAATGTTTGGCAACAGGACAGGGAATTTGATAAATCGCAATTGATGCGCACAAAAATGATCACCTCTATAATGATACATCAAAAGCAGCATCTGCTGCATGATTTGAGATTAAAATTAAGCAAGACTACCGGAAAGGGCAACAAAAATACCCAACTACCACAGTGAAGTTGCCGGTATGTGAATGATCGTTAGTTTTCGCTTTGCTGTGTACTGTCAGAGGCTACGGGCTCCTTTGACTGTTCCCTGTATTCAAGCAATTTCTTCTTCACGGTTTCACTTAACGGGAAGTGATACACTACTCCATTTTTGATATAACGCAGAAAATTACACTTATCATCAGGGTAGCCGAAGAAAATGGTATTGAAGATCTGGCCATTCTTAAAACAGTAGATCTTGCCATCTTTCGGGCATTTCGTTTCCTCCTGAACAGGGCCGCTTACATCGCTTGCCAGCGCATCGATGAAGGTTTTATCCGTAAGTGGAAGGTAAGTATACCAGCGCTGGTTTTCCGGCTGTTTAAAGTAAATAAGCTCTACACTGTCCGTAAGTTTCATATCCGGCATCAATGTCTCCCCGGTTACAACTGCGGGTTTGCTTTTACAGGCTATGGCGGCAATGATGATAACAGCAGCAAATATTGACAGGACCTTTTTCATGGTTCAAATTTAAGCAAACACCCTGGTTCAGTTGCCTGACCAGGGTGTTCTATTCCGAATGAGTAACTAAGATACTGATTAATATACATTGGTCTTCGGAGTGAAGCTGGCCCAACCAGCAGCCCAGTTGGTAGTTCCGAATGCACCACGGAAAGTGATAGCAGAGTTGAAGAAATTATCCAGACCAGTGAAGCTGGCGCCTGTGAGAACAGGAGAACCTGCCTTAGCTGTGAAGTTTGGATTGTTGAAATTGAAAGGATCGGTCAGTTGAGCATCATCACGTGTACCAGTGGTATTACCATCGATAACAGCCTTTGCAGTCAATTTAGCGATTGCATCGTCGATCATGGCAGTACGGTCACCAGAGGACATGGGGTTAGCAGGGTAACCGTTAGTCATGGCTCTTGCAGCAGCAGAGTCAACCAGGTAAGGTTTTGTAACTACACCGATGAAGTTATTCTTGAACTCGGAGTTGTTAGCGTTATAATAATCGTTGGCAGAACTGTTGCTTTCGATAGAGAAACCGGCTTTGATATGCGCCAGGAACACAGAGTTGCGAATCACAAAACGTGTAGCTCTCCTCCAACGCATGCTGTATCCATGGAAGGATGAAGCACCAGCCGGATCATATGGTCCTATCAGTGTGAGGTTGCTCAATACAGGCTTAGTGTAAGGAGTGGCTGCAGTACCGCTACCATCGTTATCACACTCGATACCGTTTGCCTGATCGATATCAGAAGGTTTATCGCGGAGAGACACAGCGTACTGGATCTTACCACCATAACCGAAGTCGAAATCATAGTCATCATCATATGTAGCATATGCGATGAGGTTTTTAGCATTTACAGTACCGCCGAAGAACTCGTAAGCGTCATCAGCACCATAAGAACACTGAATGTTTTCCAGGATAGTGCCAGAACCTACACCACCGCAGGTAAGGCCGTTGATCTCAGAACCTGGTTCAGCGGCAACGCCGGTGAACTCGATACGAACATAACGGAGAACACCTGAGTTATCGTCGTTCACTGTTCCACCATAAGGACGGTTTACACCACCTTCAATGATGGGAGCAGGAGAAGTAGGACGGTTGGTAGTTGCTCTACCCAGGAGGATGATACCACCCCAGTCGCCCTGAGCTCTTGAACCTACAGGATTACCGGAAGTGAAAACAATTGGCTCTTCAGCAGTTCCGTCTGCAATCAGTTTGGAACCTCTTTCGATGATGAGCGCTGCTTTTTCATTTGCATTTACTGCGCCAACGATCACAGAACCTTTGGCAATTGTGAGCGTAGCGTTGTTGTTCACATATACATATCCTTTCAGCGTGTACTTACCCTTTGGTAAAGAAAGGTCTTTGTCGATCGTACCAGTGATAACGGAATTGTCGTCGCCGCCGTTGTTACCACCACCATCGATGGTATCGCCGATGTTAACCTTAACGCAGGAAGAGATGGTTACCATGCACACAGCCAAGGCGCCAATTACGGTTCTGGCTTTATTTGCAAATTTCATATCTGTGAATTTAAATTTTACTTGTTGAGTTTATTAATGCTGAATTATGGGAGGAAGTCGTATGTTAATCCGATAGAGATGGTAGAACCTGGTTTGAATACGCTGAACACCCTGTCTACGCTCTTATTGTAAGTTTTCTTTGAGTCTACATTCTCATAGAACATCACTTTCTGATTCAGGATGTCGCCATAGCTGAGTTTCAGTTCCAGCCTGTTGTCTGCAAACTTCTTGGAGATCTGCAGGTCAATTACGTCTCTTGCGTTCTCGTAGATATGTGGCATTTCCAGCACGTCAGACCCAACCAGTGCGAGCCTGTTACCCACCCTGTTGTAAAGAAGGGTTGCATTCACCCCTGTAGAACGTGATGAGTATTGCAATCCACCATTGATCAGGTAAGGAGATTGCCCCTGGATCTGCCTGTTGCTTGAAGTAACTTTGCCGGCAGACTCGCTGTTGAAGCTAACTTCTGAGAAGATATAGGTAAAGTTGGCAAAGAGGCTGAAGTCGCTGAGCAGATCAGAGTTGCCACCCAGGAATTTCAGGTTCTTACGCAGTTCCAGTTCCACACCATAAGTATTTGCATCCTTTGCATTCTGGTAAGAGTAGTTCCTTCTTGCTGGAGTACTTTCGTTATTCAGGGTAAGTTCGATAGGATTCACGAACCTCTTGAAGAAACCGCCCAGGGTGATAGCTTCACCGGCACCGGGATAGATCTCATACCTGAGGTCAACATTGTAGATATCGGTCATCTTCAGATCCTTGTTGCCTACGATGCCATAGTATGCTTCATAGTCGAAGAAGGAGAAGTTGGCCAGCTCACGGAACTCAGGGCGTGATACCGTTTGTGAAGCAGATAAACGCACCAGGTTCTGGTTATTGATATTATAGGTGAGGTTCATGGAAGGAAGAACACTGTATTTCTCAGTATCAACCAGAGAACGCTTACCGGAAAGGTCTTTGGTGGTCATGAACTGCCTGAAATACTCCAGACGTGCACCAACGATCAGTCTCCAGTCATCACCCAGTTTATTATCAGACATGATGTAGCCGGCGTTCAGCGCAGAGGTACCCCAATACTTATCAGTGTTGTTGGTGAACTCATCCATTTTGAAACCGTTCATATTAATATGATCGCGGCTGAAGATCTGATCATAAGGAAGGGTTGCATAACTGCTGTTGAAATCATCAGCATCGGCTGGTGTTTCAATGTAACGGAAGATGCGGCTCTTGAAATCCCTGAACCTTACGATAGATGAACCACCAACTTTCAGGTTCTGTGTTTCGCCAAATGCTTTGTATGGCATGGTGACAGAAATGCTTCCGGAGAAGTTATGATCCTGCAGGTAAGAGTAGAAGCGACGGGTATCGTCCTGGTCCCAGAAGAACTGGCTGGATCCTTCGGGTTGCAGGTAAGCCACTGTACGCAGGTCCTCCTGGCGTTTGTTGTTGTAACCATACCCTGCATTCCAGTTAACTTTGATACCTTTCCAGGGAAGCTGGTGACTGCCCTCGAAGATACCGGTATAGAATGTACGCTGGCTGGGAATATTAGATACCAGGCCGATATTACCATTCCTGTCTGTATTCACACCAGAGCGCTGATAATAATTGTTTTCATATCCCTGGTTGAACAGGTTCTTGAAAGATATTTTATGCTTTCCTTTTACATAAGTGAAATTGGCCATGGCAGCGCCTGTAACGTTGTACTTGTTCTGCTTGTCGTTGAAGCCGGTCAGTAGTTGCAGTTTTTCAAACTGGTTCCTCTGAACATCGTACAGGTTCATAGCCTTTCTGTAGATCACAGACAATACAGTACCGAACTGTCCGCCATTGTTATAACGTTTGGCAGTACCGTAAGAGATATTGTAAGTCTGGATAGGTGCAGCATTGGACTGTTCCTGTTTATAAACATCATCCCTGAAACCTTTGGTGATCTCAACTTTCTCTGCATTGGAGAGGCCGTTGTACTTACCCCTGTTCTCCGGGAAGATGGAAGGCAGTTTTGCATCGCTCTGAAAACCGAGCCAGTCTGTGCTGCTGCGCTTGTTGCTGTAGAAGTCCTTGAAAGTAGAAATGGTATTGTAACCGAGAGAAGCGCCTACTGTAAGGAAATCTTTTGTAGGAATGTCTTTTGTGATAACCTGTACCAGGCCACCGGCAAACTCACCGGTAAGGTCAGGAGTAGCAGTTTTATTGATGATGATATTATCCACAACGTTGGAAGGGATCACATCAAAGGAGAAAGCTCTTTTATCAGGCTCAGAGCTGGGGAGCTGTGCACCGTTGATGAAAGAAGCATTGTAACGGTCACCCAGACCGCGAACGATCACAAACCTGTTATCCTGGATACTTGTTCCGCTCACGCGTTTCAGGATCTCACCTGTGTTCTTATCAGGTGTTCTCTTGATGAAGTCAGCAGCAAGTCCGCTTGATAATGAGGTGTTGTTCTTTTGCAGGTTGATCAGGGCGCTGGTGCTTTCCCGTCTTACAGAAGTTCTTACAACCACTTCGTCGAGCGTTTTGTTTTCGAGTACCACTGTAATGGTATTCTCTTCATCACGCTTAACTTCCAGATCATCCAAAACTTTGGTGTTGTACCCTGCACTTGATACTTTGATCGAGTATTTCTTTCCTGCTTCCAGATTAATGGAGAAGCGGCCTTCGATATCCGCAACGATGGTGCGGGCGTTACCCTCCACACTTACAGAGGCTCCCGGAAGTGCTTCATTTTTTGAGTTGATCACTCTTCCGTTGAGGCGGATGGTTTGAGCTGAGGCAAAGAGGGTCAATAACAAAAACGAGGTTAAAAAGTATAACTTTTTGCTCACAACAGTCTTTTTAATGTGCGGCAAAAGTATCTGCGAGCTGTTATCGGTATGTTACGCCAACATTACCGAATTGTTAAGCACTGTTTTTACCCGGTAAATTGCCTTCTGAATGTTACGTCAATGTTACGCGAGTATTTCCCGAATGTTATGTGATTCTATGAAACCCGCGTCAGAAGCGGAATTGCAAACGGCAGGTAAAAACATCGTCTTCCAGGTCATCTGTATAACCGTTCAGAGAGGTTGATTCATTTTTTATATGATCATACCATAAAAACAATTTCAGGTTCTGATTGATATAATGCACATACCCGAAACCGAGGGTGTTGTATCTGATGTCTGCGGGAGTAAGTTTCCTGTCTGGCTCACCGATCTGTTTTCCGCTCACCGAAGTATTGGGATCATACCAGTCATACTTGATCACCAGTTGGTGTGAGGTATTTACTATATGTTGCAGGAAGCAGATAAATGCGCCATCGAATTTTCTAACATAAAAAGGATCGTTGGTCAAACTGCCTGGCGTTTCTGAAGTTGCAGCTGTTGCAGTTTGCTTACCAAACCAGTATTCGCCACGCAGCTCCGTATTGCCCCATTTTGTTTTGAGCCTCCACTGCATGTCTGCTCCATGATATTGACGGGGCGCCTTGCTATCTATATTATCTGCAGAAGAGTCTACAACAAACTGTCTGCCCATCGGGCCCTCTCCTATTTTATATATGTATTTGGTGGGAGAAGCGAGGCCACCCTGCAAAGTGGAAATGCCGCCTGAGAGAAACAGCTTCTTAGTAATGGGGTAAGGCTTCAGTCCGATATGTGCAATGATATCTTTATAACTGTCGTATTCAGAAGGGCCGGTCATGCCCTGTCCGTTGAAAGCGCCCAGGTCCAGCTTAAGGTACCGGAGCGGATGATTTTTTACACGAGGAGAAAAAGAGACCATCGCACCGAGGTCACGTTCCGTTCTCATGAGGATCTGGCTCATGCGGCCACGCTCAGGGGCTTCCCGGTCTGAAGAAGAAAGGTTCAGTTCATAACCAAAAGGACGGGCAAACATACCACCGGTTACCATGAATAATTGCCATTTATTCTCAAACACCCTGCCCCAGAGGTCGCGGATATTCACCCCCCGCTCGGTACCGTCGAACTGAATAGCGAACTGAACGGTGGGCTGATCTTTTTCATTATAGTGGGCATAATCGAAACGGACCCGGCCCCGGCGAAGCATGAAACGGTTGTTGGAGCGGGGTGCAAAATCACCCCCGAAATACCCTTTAGCTCCCTTTTCCTGGGCCACCTGGAACTGCGGCTGCATATAACCGCCGATAACTAGGTGGTCAAACCGCTTGAACATTTGCAGCAGTCCCTTACCCATATCCTTGGAAGTGTCGATCATATCCATAAGAAATTGAGCATCAGCCTTTTGACATAAAATCAAAAGACCGGCCAACAAGGCTATCCTGGGGGTGCTTAACAATTTAATCATACAATGGTAACATTGGCTGCAAAGGTAGGCGGTCATTTTAAGGGCATTGTTAAGAAATTATTACCAATTCACCCTTTCTTAATCTCCGGTTTAATAGTTCTATTTTTGCCGCAAATTATAGATCAAATGGGCTTGAATTCAATCATGAAGATCTTTATGCCGAAGGATAAGATTTTCTATTCTTTGTTTGAACAGGTAGCACACACGGTTGCTAAAATGGGTAAGCTGATGAAGGAAGTGGTTACAGAACCGGACTTCGACAAAAGAGCAGCCATCATAGCACAGATAGAGGACCTGGAACATGTGAACGACGATTTCACGCACAAGATCTTCACTGAGCTCGGCCGTAATTTCATCACTCCTTTTGACCGTGAAGACATCCACTATCTGGCTACTGCCCTGGATGATATCGCTGATTATATCTTCTCTTCCGCCAAGAAGATCAACTTCTATAAAGTGAACCCGAATGACCAGGGCATCCAGAAAATGGCTGACCTGATCGAGCAGGGCTCCGAGCAGATCAAGAATGCCGTGATCGAGCTTCGTAATATGAAGAATATGCGCCGCATCACTGATGCACTGGTGAAGGTGAACAGCATCGAGAACCAGGCTGATGATATCTTCGATATGAGCATCGACCGTTTGTTTGAAACAGAACCAGACGCCAAAGAGGTGATCAAGAAAAGAGAGATCTACCAGGTGCTGGAGATCGTTACAGACAAATGTGAAGACGCAGCCAACGTGATCGAATCCATCATCATTAAATACGCATAACCTGAGCCTTTATGACTTTTCTGGTTATCATTATCATACTGGCGCTGGTTTTTGATTACATCAACGGATTCCATGATGCAGCCAACTCCATTGCCACCATCGTGTCCACGAAAGTACTGACGCCCTTCCAGGCTGTGCTGTGGGCAGCGGTTTTCAACTTCGCTGCCTTTTTTATTGCCAAATACTGGATCGGTGAGTTCAAGATCGGTAATTCGTTTGCAAAAAGTATCAATCCGGGCTTCATCACATTACCGGTGATCTTCTCTGCGCTGATAGCAGCCATCGCCTGGAACCTCCTTACCTGGTGGTTCGGTATCCCATCCTCTTCTTCCCATACCTTGCTGGGAGGCTTTATGGGAGCGGCACTGGCCCACGTAGGTCATTTTGCACAGGACGGCCATAGTGTGATCAACTACAGCGTGGTTATCCCCATCTTCTTATTCATTTTCGGTGCACCTTTTGTAGGTATGCTGGTCTCATTGATAATTACGCTGATAATAGTCAATATATGCCGGCGGGCCAATCCATATAAAGCCGATAGCTGGTTCAGAAGGCTGCAGCTGGTTTCTTCAGCCCTGTTCAGTCTCGGCCACGGCAGTAACGATGCACAGAAAGTTCTGGGTCTGATCGCCGCCGCCATGGTGGCCCAGGGTCAGATAGATAATATCAAGGCCGTTCCGGACTGGGTGCCGCTCGCCTGTTTCACTGCCATTGCCCTCGGTACCATGAGTGGTGGATGGAAGATCGTGAAAACGATGGGAAGCCGTATCACCAAAGTAACGCCGCTGGAAGGTGTTGCTGCTGAAACAGCCGGTGCCGCTACGCTTTTCATGACAGAGCACCTGGGTATTCCTGTAAGCACCACACATACCATCACTGGCGCTATCATTGGTGTGGGAGCAACCAAACGTTTGTCAGCCGTACGCTGGGGCGTTACCATCAACCTGCTCTGGGCCTGGATCCTAACCATTCCGGTAAGTGCTGTGCTGGCCGCCATTACATATTATATTACCAAGCTCGTTTTGCATTTATAACAGGGCCGGGCATTGAGCCCGCAGCCTTGAACAGGGGGCCTTTTTCACATCCGATACCGAAGTGAAGAAGGCCCCTTCTTTAATTTTACCTTCGGATTTTGGCGCTTTCTTGCTATTTTGAGCATTCATTCAGTCAATTGTATATTTAATAAAACTGCTTTATCAGATGAAAGGAATAATTCTGGCAGGAGGTTCCGGTACAAGACTTCACCCTATAACCTACGCAATCAGCAAACAGATCATGCCTATCTATGATAAGCCCATGATCTACTACCCGCTGTCTACCCTTATGCTTGCAGGCATCCGGGAAATTTTGATCATTTCCACTCCTTACGATCTTCCTCAATTCAAAAGATTGCTGGGCGATGGTCAGCAGTGGGGCCTCCAGTTTTCCTATGCAGAACAGGCCGTTCCGAATGGATTGGCACAGGCATTCGTGATCGGCGCCGAATTTATCGGCAATGATGCTGTAGCCCTCGTTCTGGGAGATAATATCTTCTATGGCGCAGGACTGGGTGAGCAACTCTCACGAAATACAAAACCTGAAGGAGGCATCGTATACGCTTACCATGTGAGCGATCCCGAACGTTACGGCGTGGTGGAATTCGATAAGGACAAAAAAGCGATTTCCATTGAAGAGAAACCCACCGCTCCCAAAAGCAATTACGCGGTCCCCGGCCTCTATTTCTACGACAATGAGGTGGTGAACATCGCTAAAGACCTGAAACCCAGCCCACGCGGGGAATATGAGATTACTGATGTAAATAAGGAATATCTTCGAAGAGGAAATCTCCAGGTTTCCATCCTCGACAGGGGCACGGCCTGGCTGGATACCGGTACTTTCGATTCACTGATGCAGGCATCCCTGTTTGTGCAGGTGATAGAACAAAGACAGGGCATCAAGATCGCCTGCCTCGAAGAGATCGCGTACCGCAAAGGTTTCATCAACAGGGAACAACTGGAAACCCTGGCCAAACCACTGCTGAAAAGCGGCTATGGCCAATATCTCATGAACGTATTAAAAGAACAATAAACACCACTACTATTCATTACCAATGAGCAAAATACTTGTTACCGGCGGTTGTGGCTATATCGGCTCTCATACAATCGTTGATCTGGTTGAGAACGGCTTTGAAGTGATCTCTGTAGACAATAACTCAAGATCCACTCCCCGCATTCTCGAAGGCATCGAAAAGATCACCGGTAAAAAAATCAAAAACTATAAAGTTGATCTCTGCAATTTCGATGACACGTTTGCGATCTTCCAGGAGAACAGCGATATCTCCGGCATCATTCACTTTGCAGCTTACAAAGCAGTAGGCGAATCTGTTGAGCAGCCCCTGATGTATTTCGAGAACAATCTCGTTTCACTCATCAACCTGCTGAAATGCGTGCAGGAGTTCAACATCCCGCATTTTGTGTTCTCTTCTTCCTGTACCGTATACGGAAATCCTGATGTGATACCGGTTACAGAGAGCACGCCTCCCAAGCCTGCGGAATCTCCTTATGGCTATACCAAGCAGATGGGAGAGCAGATCATCAACGAATTTTCAAAAACAGCCAGCGCCCAGTGTGTGCTTCTCCGTTATTTCAACCCGGTAGGTGCACACCCGTCCATCCTTATCGGTGAGCTGCCCATCGGAAGGCCTGCCAACCTGATCCCCGCGATCACGCAGACCGCTATCGGCAAACTCCCGCAGATGACCGTTCATGGCGCTGATTATGATACGCGTGACGGCAGCTGCGTGCGTGACTTCATCCATGTAAGTGATATCGCCCATGCCCATACGCTGTCTATCCAGTACCTGATCGATGGAAAGAATTCCAAGCGCTGTGAAGTCTTCAACCTTGGTACCGGCAATGGTGTTACCGTGCTGGAAGCCATCAGGGCATTTGAGAAAGTAAGCGGCGTGAAGCTGAACTATACCATCGGCCCCCGCCGTTCAGGTGATGTGATTGCCATCTATGCCAATAATGATTATGCCGTTACGTCCCTGGGATGGACAATCAAATATGGCCTGGAAGACATGATGTCTACCGCCTGGAAATGGGAACAAAGGCTGAAGCTGGACGAAAAATTCTACCAGAGCAAGCCGGTTGACCTGAATTAACCAGACTTTCCTTTACTTTGCACCACCAAATTCATCTCATG
>NZ_JBQCGW010000027.1:0-27729 GCF_051955275.1 Pseudobacter sp.
CAATGGCTTTTTAGTGGTCACCAGCAACACGCCTCGCGAGCTTTTCTGACCGAGCAGAATGGAAGAGAGCGCATCCTTCTGTACGGAGATGGATTCGATGGTTTCAGGGTCCAGCGCGAAAATATCACGCTGCACACCGTCGATCACAGTAACCGGTCCCTGTCCGCGCAGCGAGAAGAATATTTCACTGTTATCGCTTGAACCGGTAGCGCCGATCAGCGATTGATTGGGCACATTGAACAGGAGCTCTCCCTGCGTGATGGATGCTGAAGAAAGTGAGCCCCAGCCATTGCCCTGCTTCGTGAAAAGACCGGCCAGCCGGCCTGGCAAAGCATAGGCATACAAAGAAGCAGGTGTTGTGGTCAACTGATCTGTGTAGATAGTTGATGTGGCACCGAGAGCAGTCCTGATATTCTTCTCTCCGTACAGCACATTCATTTTACTGATAGTTCTGCCAAGCGGCACAATAGTATCAGTAACGAAGGGTGAGGAACCAGGAGCAGGTAATGAGCGTGCCGCCAGCCTGATGCTGAGTTCTGCACCGTCCTGCACCTTAGTTTCAGCAATCAGGTAAGCCGGATGAGACACTACCAGGATATTGCCGGGAACAGCATCGATACTGAAGCGGCCTTCGCCATTGGTCAAAACCCAACTACCTGATTGGTGAACGCCAATACGGGCGCCTGGCAGCGGATGACCGAAATTGTCCAGCACTTTGCCTTTGATGGCAGTTGTATTTTCCTGCGCCTGCAGTGCCACAGGCAGCAGGAGCAGCAAAAAGCAACACACCCTTACAATATTTTTACAGCTGGCAAACATATTTATTGATTTAGCGATGGTAGTTTGGTTATAACCCTGATCATTGGCTGTCAGGGGCAACGGAATTTGAATACAAACGGATCACCGGTATTGCCTTGTTTCAATACCTTCTTTGTGCCGGTGATATCCGTGTAGTAATATTCAATCCTGTCGAGCTTCTGCGTTTCCTGCAGGTTGAAATAAGCTCTGGGCCACAGATCGATCCTCCACTTCTTGCCACCCAGTGCCGTGAGGGCAGAAACATCCTGCTGGCTGCACACTTCAATCATTTCTCCATTGGTGGTGTATGCTTTGGCACAGAGAAACACTTTATCCGCTCCACTCAGGTCCGTATCGATGGCATCTTCATCATACTTAAGGGTAATGATATCATTGTCTGTTGCCGTTGAAGGCTGAACCGCACTGATCTGCGGGCTGCAGAAATCTATGAGCTCACCTGCCCCGTCCGTTACATCAAGACAGCTGGTGAACCATTTGCCATAGAATTTTGGCTCACTGAGTTCCTGGGCACTGGATGCACTGAAGTATCCCAGTTTCACGCGCAGGTTTTCAGGTCCTGTTTTTACCTTGATGGTAACAGTGGCATTGATCTCGGCGATATCACTCATATCAAAAGCCTGATCAGACTGGTACACGATCCATTCGAGGTCATTGATATAGTTACCGCCGATGCCCACGCGCTCCATAATGGCTTCCGGCCATTTCTGGCTGGAATTGAGTGGCGTGGCGTTGCCAGATACGGGGCTCATGGTTCCGTTGGCAAATGCACTGGTGTAGAACATCCGCATGTTCTGGCGCGCATTCCAGCTCTTGGGAGCGAGGAAGCCGATAATAAGGCGGCTTTGTGGCTGATTCCAGTAGGGGTCCATCCAGGCTTTCACCTGAACAGTCAGCGTATCCCCTGCTTTTACAGTCAGTGGCTGGTCAACACCACGGATCTCGATACAGCTGGCCACTACAATGGCCACCACCACTGCTACTATGAACAGTTGTTTGACATTCTTTTTTTGAAGCAATCGTTTCATGATGCTGTGTTTATGCTATTGCAGTGGTTCAAGTGTGTATTCGTAATTGTTCTGCTCACATCCCGGACTGAACAGCAGCACCAGGCTTCTTTTGCCTTTCACTACCGGGTAACGGAATGTAGGTTTTACGGCGCTGCCGCCATCGGGTGTGAATGAAAGCTCCATCGGGTATTGCGGATCATCGAACTGCCATTTACCGTTTTTACTGACCACAAAGGGTACAGGGTTGGTAATGGAATAGGCGTTTTCAGTAAAGCTGATTCTGAAGGCGGCAAAGTTGAACCGGTTGGTCAGCTCTTCCCCGTTACGCACTACTTTCACGATCCTCCAGCTGCCTGTCAGCGGCTTGGCGGCTTCCGTGAACACCAGCTCTTTTTCCTTCTGGCAGGCGGCTGTTACCAGCACAATCAGCGCCAGTGAAGCCATCAGTATCTTGGTCCATTTTTTCATGGTGATATCTTTTATTCTGTGATGTTTACCAACCGGGGTTTTGCAGGAGCTCAGGAGATTTGGAGAGCTCGCTCTGCGGCAGCGGCCAGAGATACATGGCATCTCGGAACACATGCGGCCTTACATTGATGGTCTGATAAGTATAAGTGCTTCCGTTTCTGGTGATCTCCGTACCATGCATGGTTTTATTGTCAGTCTGTGGCGCAATCTTCCAGCGGCGCACGTCCCAGAACCTGTGCTCCTCAAAAGCCAGTTCCACACGGCGTTCCGCACGGATCACTTCCCGCATCTGCTCTTTACTGAGGTTAGCAGGTAAGGTAAACGGATTGAGTCCTGCTCTCTTACGGATGGCTTCCACAGCAGCATACACATCCGGCTCGGGCCCCTGCCATTCATTCAAAGCTTCAGCATAATTCAACAGCACTTCCGCATAGCGGATGAGCGGGAAGCAACGTTCTGTTTCTGTGAAATTGTTGGATACCACATCATCCTGTAACATCTTGTTGATATAGTAACCGGTGGAAGTACCGGTATAAATAGCATCCTGGGGAACACCCACATAAGTATACACAGGTTGTTTGGGACCTCCATTGAGCCAGATCATCGACTCATTGTGTATGATGCTGTAGTTGAAACGCGGATCGCGATCGATATAGGGATTGGCGGCATTGTAACCAGAAGTATTATCCGTGATGGGCTTGCCGTTCTTCATAGGAAATGCATCCACCAGCTCTTTGGTTGGTTTGGCGCCATCGCCTCCATTTCTGCTGGGAGGCAGCCACCATGCTTCCAGTTCCCTGTTCTTATTGCGCATGCCCTGCAGGATATGCTCATCATTCTTGCGAAGCGTAAACAACTTGTAAAAGCCATAACCAGGCGCTGTGTTATTGTCTTCATTCAGTTTGTACAGGTTCATGTCTATCACCTCCTTTGCTGCTTCAGCAGCCAGTCTCCAGCGGTCAGGATCTGCTGCCACGTAACCTGTTACAGAACGCAGGGGCTCTGCCGTAGCTACCTGTCCGCCATTGAACAGCGGGCTGGCCGCATACAGCAGTACGCGCGCCTTCAGCGCCCGTGCCGCACCTTCGGTGATCCTGCCATAGTTATTGCTGAACTGCACTGGCAGCAGATCAGGAATAGCTGTATCGAGCTCAGAGATGATATAACTGATGCAATCCTGGAAAGACCTGCGCTCCACACGTATGGGTGTTTCCCCTGTATAGATGGTATCGCCAACAAGTGGTACACCGCCATAATGCTTTACCAGGTTGAAATAATACCAGGCGCGGAGAAAACGGGCTTCCGCTTTCGTATTCTTTTTCAGATTACCTGTGAGCGGAGATCCGGGAAGATTTTTAAAGAAGATATTGGTACGACGGATATTGGCATAGGAAGTATTCCAGGCATCGCCCACAGAAAAGGAATTGGAATTGATGGAACCAACGGCCCACTGCGTATAACCGTTGGAACTGTTACTACCGCCTCCCTCCGCCTCGTCTGAAGCAGATTCCAGCCCACCTCCGTTTCCAAAGCGGAACGGATTGAAGCTGTAAGCAATATCAGCATAGATACCAGTAAGGAATTCCATTGTGCGGGCACTGTCAGAAAAAACAGCACGCTCGTCCAGATCGGTAGTGGCAGTCTTGTCAAGGAATTCTCCTTTATTGCAGGCCAGGGCCAAAGTAAACAGGGCCAGGCTGGCAGTTAATTTCAATTTTGTCATAAGCAAGCTATGATTCGTATTTATATGTCACATGGGCAAAGCACTACCGCCATCAATAAAAAAAAGAAGCCGGAAACTTAGTCCCGGCTCCGGATCATTTGATATAAACACATTATTTGTTGTAAGGCTCTACCAGCAATCTGTACTTACCATCCGGCAACAATGCCGTATCAAAACTGATTTCAACCTTCCTGGATTCCCCTTTCAGCAGGGTGAAATAATTGTCGTTCATGATCGCAGGCAGGATCTGTTTTCCTGTTGCAGCATCGAGCGCCTGCACCCGCACAGCAAAGGCCACCCCTTTCCCTTTATTGCTTACAGTTGCCTCCACAATAGTCCTGGAACCTTCCTTACGGGCAATGGAACTGGTTTTGAGCGAGGCTTTGGGAAGTTTGTTGAGTGCCGTATAGTCCGCCGGTTTATTGCTCCTCCAGTAAAAATTATCAGAAAGAATTTTACCCTCCTGATCAGTCAACTGCAGTTTGATGAACTGCATTTCCTGGAGTGCATTGCTGCGGTTGCGGCCATATACTTCAAAATCATAAAGGGAATAGCCCCATGTTGAAGACCGGCGAACGCCCTGCATCTTCACATAGCGGGTAAACTGTGGTTTGATATTGATCTGGTCAACTCCACCCTGCCCGCTATCTGTGCTGTACACATCTATCCAGTTAACAGCGTCATCAGACAGCTGGATCTTGTAAGCTTTCGCGTATGCCGATTCCCAGTTGAGCGTAATGGCTGCTATTTCCTTCTTCTCTCCCAGATCAACATACACCCACTCATGATCAGTATAATTACTGCTCCAGCGGCTGCCGCTGCTTCCATCTGATACGGCATTGGCATCGCCGGCTTCAGGGGAGAAAGAACTCGCTACCGCTTTTACTTTGTAGGCAAGATTGTCGATGCTGAAATTGATATCGAAGCAGGGAGTGGCTGCATTGGCAGCTGCATCAAGCGTTACCCGCTTCCCGTATTGCGCCGCTTCTTTGCCATCCAGTGTGTACACGATGGCCCTGGCGTTTACATCAGCAAGCTTATTCAGCGTGGTATTGATCACCTTTACTGAATTATCGGCATAACTCCATTGGATATGAACAGGCTCACAAGCCTTCTTCACGCCAAAATATGCACCGGTAAGATCATAGTAATAATCGTAAGTCTGCCAAACCATGGAGGGATAAGCACTCTGGCTCATCCAGGTCATGATGCCGGATGCATCATCCCACATATTATGCAGCCATCCTTCATACATAGCCTTGTTGGTCTCCAGGTTAACCAATTGCGCTTTCCGGCAGAAGTCCTCAATTCCTGTGGCCTCACCATAACTCTTGTTAATGGTGCTCATATAATTATCAGGGCCTGCATTGAAAGCAGACTTGCCGAAGAAATGCTTGTCCCACATATCATTCCTGGGCCACCATTTGTCCTGCGGCATAAATTTCTGAAAGCTCTCAAAGTTGGTGAACACCGCTGTACCTATTTCCGTACGCAGCCCCCAGCCCGCGTTTCCGCCGAAACCACCAGGGTATTTGGTAAAGTACCATTTGGGATGAAAATTCACCCAGGGTCCGCTGCCCGTCAATGCATCGGAATGAGAGTTGGCATGATACCAGCGATCACCTCCATCAAAGGTTTTGACGTTCTCGCGAAGCCAGCCATTGAGTGGCGGCATCGGGTAACCTTCGTTATCACCACACCAGAGGGCAATGCTTGCATGATTGCGCAAGCGTTTGATCTTTTCCACTGCATTGTGATTGAAGGCAAAAAGGTCTGTGGGAAGATTGGGATGCGAATTGAGCCAGAAATCATCCCAGACCATAATACCGTAACGGTCGCAGGCGTCATAGAACTCTTCATCCGTTACAGAACCGATCCAGTTGCGCACCATATTGTAATTCATCTCCTGGTGCAATTTCATTTTCAGATCATATTCCTCCCCACGGCAGCGGAGCAGGTATTCACTCATGCCCCAGTTGCCTCCTTTGATAAAGATCCTTTCCCCATTCACACTGATATGCAGCACGCTGCCCAGCGTATCGTAGCTGAATTTCCGGATCCCGAATTTTAGCTGCCTGCTGTCAGATACTTTTCCATCAACGGCAAAGGACAGATCAAGGGTATACAAATCCGGATCTCCATAACCGTTAGGCCACCAGAGCTTTGGATTCTTTATAAGCAACTGCTTGAACACGGCAGTGTCGAAAAATTGTTGGATAGTCTGCCCGGCTTTGATATTGAGCTTCCGGCTGAAACTGATATTTCCTGGCTGGATAGTGCCTGTTATAATACCCTTCTCCTCCTTATCATTATTATTGGTAAGATCAAGGGAAAGACTTATCAGTCCATCTTTTTCTTTGGTAAGATCCGTACGCACCCAGGGATCAACAAGCGTTACGCCTCCTGTTGTTGTCAGATATACATCGTCTGTAATGCCCTGCAGCAGCCCGGGCACAGATGGCATCCAGTCCCAGCCATCACTTGAAATATAAGTAGGGCTGGCAAGATTGGGCACAGGCAGGGTAGGCCAGTTTACCAGCACAGCCAGCACATTCTTCTTACCGGATTGAACCAGCCCCGTGATATCAAACCTGCCACGATGCATGAATCCATCCAGCAGTCCGAGCCTCACCCCATTGAAAAATACTTCTCCCTTCCGGTTGATGCCTTCCAGGTTAAGCCATATTCTTTGCCCTGCAGGCTTTGCGATTTCCAATTCTGTTCTGTACCAGAAATTCTGGTTGTATTTCGATTTATCTGCCTGGTAGATATTGTCGCCGAAATTGGGATCCTTTTCCAATCCGGCTTCCACATAAGAAGTGAATACAGCACCCGGCACCACGGCTTTCACCCAGGTACCGGTATTGTAGCCCGGAGCATATAACTGCACACTGTCCTTACCTATTGCGGATTGGGGCGTAAGCATCCATTGAACTTTATCACTGTTGAGCGACTGGCGCGTCTGAGCCATGGCGGATGCAGCTGCCATCGCCACTAATAATGCGGTGAATTTTGATTTGAACATGACTGATTTACTGGTTAGGTGCGGAAAGGGAAAATGGCCTGTCTTTTTCGGTTATACCTCGCTGCTTGTCCGGCTGGCTACCCATTTCATACCGGAGGATGCCACCCTCAACGATATCTTTATAGGTGATATAGTTTTTTGTATGCAGTGCACCATTCAGCGTGGCCGACCGGATGTACAGGTTCTCTTTGTTATTGTTGTTGGCTTCTATAACAAACTGCTTTCCATTCTCAAGAGTGAGCGTTACTTTAGGGAATAGAGGGCTGCCAAGTACGTATTGATCGGTACCCGGACACACACTGTAAATTCCCAGAGCACTCAACACGTACCAGGATGACATGCCGCCCTGGTCTTCATCTCCCGGAAATCCTTTTTCGGAAGAATTGTACAGTTTCTCCATCACCTGCCTAACATGGTATTGTGTTTTCCAGGGTTGACCAGCATAGCTGTACAGATATATCATATGCTGGATAGGCTGATTGCCATGTGCATATTGTCCCATTCCTGCTAAAACCATCTCCTTCATTTCATGGATCTCCGTACCGTATGTGCCATATTTTACTGTGTTGGAAACCGTGAATACAGAATCAATCTTATCGGTGAATTTTTGATCACCACCCGTAAGATTGATCAGCCCCTGCACATCATGGAAAACTGACCAGTTGTAATGCCAGGCATTTCCTTCCGTGTAAGGGCCACCCCATACATAGGGATCGAAGCCTGGTTTCCAGCTGCCGTCATTCCGGCGGCCACGCATGAAACCGGTGGTGGAATCAAATACATTTCTGTAATTGTACATAACGCGGGCAAAGATTTCTTCATAGAATTTATTGCCTGTCATTCTTGCCAGTTGCCAGGCGCAGAAATCATCATAAGCATATTCCAGGGTTTGCGCGGTGCTTCCTTCAGATTCAGGATAGGGCACAAAACCCAGTTGCCAGTATTGTTTCCAGCCCGCTCTTCCGTTGGCGCCTCCCCATGGGCCTTTGTTCATGGCTTCATGTGCATAGGCCTTCAGTGCAGAATCCGGAT
Source organism: Pseudobacter sp. (assembly GCF_051955275.1). Taxonomy (NCBI): domain Bacteria; kingdom Pseudomonadati; phylum Bacteroidota; class Chitinophagia; order Chitinophagales; family Chitinophagaceae; genus Pseudobacter; species Pseudobacter sp. Next base: position 8,075 of record NZ_JBQCGW010000027.1, read on the forward strand.
TGAAACTGCGGATTCCTTTCACCCAGGCATCCGTCAGCAGGGAAATGGAATGATTGCCTACCATACCACCCGTTTCTCCGGGAAAAGACCAGCTGGGCAACCAGCCGCATTGCTGCTGTGCATCCAGCAACGCCTGCATGTAGCGCCCTTGCATAGTGGGATGCAGGATATTCGTGAGCGGGAACTGTGAACGGAATGTATCCCAGAACCCATTATCGGTATACATATAGCCTGTATGCACTTTGGCATCGTAAGGGCTCCAGTAACAGGGCTTGCCATCTTTGTCGTATTCAAAGAACTGGCGGCTGAAAAGATTAGCGCGGAACAGGCAGCTGTAGAATGTTGCTTTCTGTTCTTCGGTACCGCCTTCCACCAGCACACGGCCAAGGAGTTTATTCCAGACAGCAGCCGCTGCGTCTCTGGTCTGCTCCAGGCTTTTATGAGCCCCCAGTTCACGATCCCAGGTGATCTGTGCCTGTTCTGCACTGATATAAGAACTGGCAACCCTGGCCTGTACTGTAGCTCCTTTTTTAAATTGAATGTAAGCACCTGCTCCATCGCCTTCGGCACTCAACGCTCCGGGCTTTACTGTATTGTTCCTGTTCTCCCAGGTGCCGGACAGTTCAAAGGGCTGATCAAACTGGATCACGAAATAGCATTTGAAACTTTCTGGTGCAAAGCGCTGGTTGTTTACATACCCGATGATCCTGCGCTCAGCAGGAAGAATGGTCACCTTACTTTGTTTGGTGTAACCATCAATCACCAGGAATGCATTCTTTCCTTTAGGAAAACTGAAACGCAGGTGCGCACCTCTTTCGGTGGGTGATAACTCTGAAGTGATGCCGTTATCGAATTTTACTTTGTAATAATGTGGTTTGGCCGTTTCATTGGCATGAGAGAAAGAAGAGGCGCGCTTATCCTGGTCCACTACCAGTGTATTGAGCACTGGCATGAGTGAAAACACGCCGTAATCACTCACCCAGGGGCTGCACTGGTGCGCCTGCTGAAACCCGCGGATGGTATTGACCGAATACTGGTATTTCCAACCTTCGCCATTCTTGCCCGTTTGTGGCGCCCAGGTATGCATACCATAAGGCAAAGCAGTGGTGGGATAGGTATTGCCCCAGCTCAGTTCAAATTTTGAATCTGTGCCCTGGAGTGTGTTAACATACTGCACCAGCCCGCCTTTCTGAGCAGCTGTATTGTTGACTACGCAACTGAACAGTAAGCAATAACATAGCTGCCTGATGTGGAATAGTTTTTTCATACAACTATATTGTCACATCAGGAACGCTGCACCGCTATGTCCGCGGAAAGCGCCGGTGTTTACTTACATTGCTTCTTGCCGGAAATAAAATACTGGTTTGGGTTCTGTCCTGTTTTGATCACGCTGCCATTGGTGAGGGCAAGCATTTCCAGGATATCACGTAAAGTAGTGGTCTCTGTGAAGCTGGCAGTAATGGAACAGTTGCCGATACTTGCATCGCGGAAGATGAGCTCAACACCAAATTTCCTTTCCAGGCGTTTTGCCACTTCACTGAATTTCATATCGCGGAATACAAGCTGACCGCTGGTCCAGGCCATCATATCGCTGGATATGGCAGTGTCTTTCCGGAAGCTGCCATCGGTCTTGCATATGATGCGTTGATTGGCCACCAGCTGGGTCAGGATTTTTATTGAATCACTGACTGCTACTTTTCCGTCCTTTACAGTTACGGTGATATTACTCGCAGGTTCGTACGCGTCTATATTGAATGCGGTGCCCAGCACCAGTGTAGTGATATGGCTGGTATGCACCAGAAAGGGTTTTGATTCCATCTGTGCCACATCAAAATAAGCTTCGCCCTGCAGCCAGATTTCGCGTCTGCCGCTTACGAAGGCTGTATCATACCGGATGCCTGATCCGGCATTCAGCCAGATCCTGGAACCATCCGGAAGGATCAACTCCTTTACTTCATTGGTTGTTTTATATTCCTGCCACACACTGGCCAGTACCTGCCCTGCCGGCTTACCGTTGAAATAATAGAATCCACCAATACCCAGTAACAGTACAACTGCGGCTGCAATCCACCATTTGCGGTGGCTGGGGGCAGTCAACTGATGGACAGGTGCTTCCTGAATTTCTTCCGCTTGAATGCGCTGTTCGATATTGCGGAACAGCTGTGAGCCCAGTACATTTTTTCCCTGGGCATCCAAACCCTCTGTGAAGCCCTGTGCTGCATCCTGCGAAGCATACCATTGGTCAAGCTCCTGCTCTTCCTGAGCGGAGGCCCGGCCACTGAGTACCTTATCGATCAATTTTTGTAACTGTTCTTTTTCCATGCAGGATTTTATTAGCTATTCCTATGCAAAAGTATCTGAAGCGCTCTACTTGAGCAAAGGGTTTTTCTGTACCTCACTCAATGGTATGGGCAGCAGCAGATCCCGGTTTGCAAATGGATTTACATGATTCGGCGCTTTGTAACCGATCAGATCAACTACCTGTGAAGTAGTGGTGTTCAATGCCTTGCGGGTGCGGATCATGTCAAACCAGGTTTGCCATTCATAACTCAACTCCCAGAATCGCTCTTTTAATATTTCAGTAAGCGGTAACTGCACCGGTTTTACACTTGTGGGAAATGCACGATGATGCACTTCAAACCAGGCATCGATCGCTGCCGCATGGTTGGTGGTTCCTCCATCCATCATGGCTCTTGCCTCTGCACAAAGCAGTAACAGATCGGCATAACGCAGGTACGTAAAGTTCTGCCCGGTTTTGCCCGTTTGCTCCGCCTGGTCGTCCCAATATTTGAATATAAGCGGCGCTGGCAACTGAATTATACTGGCTGGGTTATTGAACTCCGGATATTTCGTGAAGAAGAACACCTGCTCATCTTTCCGGCGGTCTCCCGCTGCATACGAATTGTAAAATTCTATCCTTGGAGCCAGAGCGCCACCATACGCAGGTTGAATAGAGATCGGAAGATCCGGAAACGGCATGACCACAAAATGAAGCATATTACCCGATATCACCATATCCCGCTGCAGACTGAATATATGCTCCGCAGTATTTTTCAATGAATTTTTGCGAAGGTCTTCATACAACGGGAAAAGCCAGAACTCATTACTGTTGATCACTTCAAGGGATTTATCAAATGCCAGCTGATAGAAAGCATTTCCCTTTTTTAAAGGATAGCCAGCCATTGTGATGTATACCTTAGCCAGCAAAGATTTTACTGCTCCTTTACTCACATGCCCGGTAATATCTGTCCAGGGAAGTCCTGATTGTTCAGCCACTTTCAGGTCAGCAACAATCTGGCTGTATATATCTTCCTGTTTCGCCTTCGGTATATGAACTTTGGTAAAATCTGTTGTTGGCGTGGTTTTCAACGGAATGTCGCCAAAAAGGCGAACACCCTGGAAGTAATACCATGCCCTGAGAAAATACACTTCTCCCAGATACCTCTTTTTGGCAGCCTCTGTCAGAAATGTGGTGCGGGATAAATTATCGATCACGCTGTTGCAGTTCTCTAACGGATAATAAACAGCGCGCCACCACTGTTCAAGGTGGGGATTTGCCGGATCTACTGGATCGAGGCGCAGAAATTCATTGTCTGCATTATCGGAGGGCCGCTGCCGGTAACTGTATCCCGTGAGGTATTCCAGCAGGAACGAAGGGCTTACAGACACACCTAAGCCTGTAGTGAAGATATCATCCAGGCCTGCGTATGTTCCATTCACAGCTGCCTGCACCTGTTCTTCCGTGGTATAGTATTTATCCGGCGTCACAAACCCTGCCGGATCTTCCTCCAGGAATTTAGTACAGGAACCACTGAACAGCACCGCCAGCATCACTAATATGTTTACCAGTTGCTTCATTTGATTTACTTAAAATGTAACCTGTATCACCAGAGAAATGGTTTTAGGTTTGGGATACTGATATACATCCACTCCCTGGTTGAGATCCCCATCAAAAGAAGTGGTTTCAGGATCAAATCCCTTGTATTTAGTAAAAAGAAAATAGTTCTCGGCATTTACTCCGATAGTACATTTCTCCATCCGCAACTTTTTCAGTAATGCAGGTTGAAATGCATAATTCAGGCCGATGTTCCGCACTCTCACAAACGATCCATCTTCAATGTAGTAATTGTCCATCTCATTTTCTCCGCCGTCCGACTGAAGCCTGAGTTGTGCCAGGCTGGTATGCTGATGCTGGGGAGTCCAGGCATTCAGAATACCGGCAAAGCTGCTTACGCTGGTGGTATGGCTCTCCATGATAAACCGGGAAAAATTTGCCAGTTTATGCCCCATCATTCCACTAACGTCAATAAACACACTAAATGGTCCGCTGGTGAATGAGTTGGTGATATCAAACTGGTAACGTGGCATCTTGCTGCCAAGCGGTACCCTGTCTCCCGCATCTTTGCTGTTGCTTTTATTGTTGTCCGCCCATTTTACATCCCCGGGTTTGCGGCCATACACAGCGGCTGCCGCCGCTTCGCTGGTGCTCCAAACACCGGTGCGATAATAACCAAAGTACTGATCGATGGGCTGTCCTTCCATGATGCGGCCAGCCCAGTTGTAAATGATGTCCCCATTGAGATGAAGCACTTTGGAACGGTTGAAAAAGAAGTTTACACCGGTGGTCCAGCTGAAGTCAGGGACTGTAATATTCCTGCTCCGTATGCTGAGCTCCAGTCCCTGGTTTCGGATGGAGCCTATATTATCATAGATCCCTCCGAAACCAGTGGTAGCAGGCAGTTGCTTCAGATAGAGCAGATCAAATGTGCGGCGGCGATAGACTTCCGCCGTAATGGCCAGCCGGTCATTGAGCAGGCTGGCATCGATACCGATATTGAATTGCTGGCCACGCTCCCATTTCAGGTTCCTGTTGCCCGGATTGTCCAGTACAACAGCAGGCTGTTGCTGCCCCCCAAAGACTACCTGAGTGGGATTAAGCCTGCTGAGTGTGGCATAGTTGCCGATCTCTGCATTGCCGGTAACACCCAGACTGGCCCGGAGTTTCAGGTAATTTACAGTTGGAAGCAACCGGTGAAAGAATGGTTCTGATGAAATCAGCCAGGATGACCATACGGCCGGAAAATATCCATACTTGTTATTTGCTCCAAACCTGGAAGAGCCATCTACCCTGAACGAAGCGCCTGCCAGGTAACGGCTGTCATAATCATATTGCAGACGGGTGAAGAAAGAATTCATCTGGTTCTGCTGCCTGCCTGAACCCGGCGTTTGCCGCACTGTTCCTGCGCCGAGATTATTGTAACTGAAAAAATCATCGAAGAAATTTTCCGCACCTGCAAAGGTACTTGTGCCTACATTGAAGTACCAGCTGGCTCCGGCAACTGCGTTGAATTTATGTTTACCAATGCGGCTGTTGTACATGAGATAATCTTCATTGCTCCAGGATCCGGCATTGCCGTTCAGGCGCTGCGCGATGCCATTCTGAAGATCGGAAAACCCAAACACATCTTTTCCTGAATAATAGTTATTGTATGAACCGCCAAGGGTTCCGCTGAAGATGGTCACCAGGTCCAGTTGCTTATTGAGATGAATGGTTCCGGAAATATTTCCCATCACGTAAGTCTGGCCGGTCACAGATTTCACTTCATTCAACAAACGGATGGGGTTTTCGGAATTTTCCGCTCCCGGATAATCTCCCTTGCGCGTGTAGCTTCCATCGCTGTATTTCACCGGAATAAAAGGAAGGTACTCATACATCTCGCGGATGGCATTGAAGCCAAGTGAATTGAGATCCACATTCCTGGATTGCAGTCCGCCGCCATTCAGAATGGTCTTGAGATGCAGCCAGGGCTTCACTTCCCAACCAAGGTTTGCAAACAGGTTGATCTGCTGTAAGGAGCTGTTCATCATGATCCCCTCCTGCCTTTTATAGGACACATTCACCAGGCTGGTCATATTTTCCCTGCCGCCGGAAAATGTAATCGAGCTGTTGTTGGATAGCGCTGTGCGGGTGGCTTCGCGTTGCCAGTTGATATTATATCGCGGTGTGCCGTCAGGGTAGAACAATTCCTCTTTACGCTGAAAATTATTAGTGGGATCTTTATGTGGCGCCAGTCTTCCCGGCACATAGGCATACTGCCTTTCAATCATCTCCAATGCACCCTTTGCGTCCAGCAGATCAATTTCCCGGGCAAGGGTGGCGATACTGACGCGATTGGCCACAATGATATTCGATTTATTCTTCACTCCCTGCTTACTGGTCATCAGTATCACACCATTGCTTCCGCGGGACCCATAGATGGCGGCGGAAGCTGCATCCTTGAGTATGTCAACTGACTGGATAATGTTAGGATCAATCAGCGCGGGATCGAGCCCCACTATGCCATCCAGCACAAACAAAGGACTATTGGAAGCATTGATGGAGCCTGTGCCCCTGATCTTGATGGTAGGACTGCTGCCTGGTTTGCCGGAGTTGAGCATGATGCTGGCCCCTGGTACTTTGCCGGCCATTGCTTCCACAATATTCATGGAAGCGGCACGCTCATAAAGTTGTGTTCCTGTTACAGTGGAAATAGCAGTGGATAATTTCTTTCGCTGTAATTGTCCATACCCGATCACAATCACATCATTCAATGCCTGTCTTCTGTATGGATGAAGAATAATAGTCATCGGCTGACCGGAAACGGCAATCACCAGATCTTCAAAACCAACCGAGGTGATCTCAAAGCTGTCAGTTTTAGCTGCATTAATCACAAAGTTGCCCTGCTCATTGGTAACCGTGGCTTTACGGGAATTTTTGACTGTTACCGTTACTCCGGGCAATGGTTCGCCGTTTACATCCACCACCCTGCCACTGGAAAGAAAGTACCTGGATGTTTCAGGCACAGCAGTTTCTTCCCTGATCAGCACCAGGATATTGTAGCCCCGCTGGCGGAACTCGAGGCTGGCAGGCAGCAATTCCCGAAGCGCCTGCTCAACATTTATATTACGGCGGTTGATGGTAACTGGCCCTGCAGCTTTCAGTTCTGCGCTGTTGTACACAAAACGGAATTGCGTTTGAGCTTCTATGTCCTGCAGAAGTTTATCAAGTGGTTTATTGCGGGCTGTGAGATGGATAATCACCTGCTGCAACTTCGGAGCATCCTGTGCCAGGGCCTTGCCGCAAATAATACAGCAGCTGATCAATATTCCCAGGCAGGCAAGCAGTTTTCTGACAGCATGCGCAGTGCACGGAATAACATATGGGGCAGTTAGTTTATCCTTCATACTTGCAGGTGAGATTTGGCTACACACAGGTACCAACCGCCCAATTTACATCATTTCAATTACTCCCAGTTGAACACCCTCACAAAGTAGGGGCGGTACCTGTCTGCACTACCGGGATTGTTGAAATTGGTCCAGAAATCCGTAGGGTTGATATTGTAAGAGATCACCAGTTCCCCATGCCGGGAAATGGCATGATGCACTACGGCATTGTAAGAAATGAACTCAGGCAGTGAATATTTAGCCGGGATGCGGTACAGGGTCCTTCCATTGATGAATGGCCCTGTTGGACTGCTGCTCTCCCAGATCCTGATGTCAAGTCCATAACAGGTAGTTTGAGACACCAGGTAGTATTTACCATTTTTCTCGAAAACATTTGGCTGTGTGGCATCTGCTTCCAGGATGGATGCCAGGTCATCAGGAGCAGGATTGCTGCTGCTCCAGCCTGTTTTAGTGTAGAACTCCCAGGTTCCGGTGATATCATTATTGGCAGCCCGGGCCACAAATACATGAGAGGCACAGATGCCAAAGGCCTGCGTGGTATACATATAAGTGTATCCGTCACTGCCTTTGAAAAGACTGGCATCAAAAGGAAGCTGGCCGGTATATTTGTTCTGGATGATTTCCTTCTGCTGCATATCAGGCAACGTGAACACGGCCACATCGGTTGACTGATGCACCAGCACATTGTTGATCAGGTGTAATTGTCCCATTACCATCTGTACTTCATTTCCCACTACCTGTGCAGGTCCGCCCCAGTATAATTTTTCATCGCCATTGGTGGCTCCTGGCACAGTAACCCAGGTGACAGCCTTTCCATTGCCACCAGTTGGATTGAGCTGCACATAGCTTTCCGGCCTGGTTGATTTACCCAGTTGAATGAAACCCGCATTCCGCACAAATACATTGTCAACACGCGCCCTGTCAGGCCGCACTTCACCAAAGAAACTATCCTGGAATGACCATACCACGTTTCCGTTGGGAAGAGGGATGGAAACACAACCATCACCACCGTTCCAGCCTGTATAGCGGGTGAGGAAGTTATTGTACACCGTATCATGGAATACCATCAGCCTGTCATCCCACTCGCCAGTATTCGGAATCAGCACCAGGCTGTCGTATGTATTATCCATCACGGTGATTTCCACTTCCCAGTTTCGGGTGGCCCCGTTCTTTGATGTTACTTTATACGTGTAACTGTTATTGTTGGTTGCAAAATTGACCTGCTCCCCGGAAGCGGGCTCAATAGTAGCACCATCGGATACCATAATGGTAGGCACAACGGCTGTCATGTCTGTTGTGGAAGGCATTACCAGCTTAACCCTGCTTTCATCAACGCTACGCGTGATCTCTGTTTTACCGATCTGGCCTTTCACGCTGAAGAAGAGAATGGCCTTCTCGAAATCCTGGTTTTCCAGGTCATTCTTTTTGCATCCGGTGATAATCAGGGTGCATAACAGAAAACACAGTAGCAATCGCATGGCAGTATTGGTTTTAGGCTTTGTTACCAGTTATGTCACGGCTGAAAGGGCATTCCGCTATAAAGGAATAAAATAAATAAGGGGGCGATAGAAGAAAAAGACAGGTTATGTTACATAAAGAAAATTGCTCTTCCAGAAAAAATGGTGCTTATATTAGGGTTGTGCTGAGCCATAGCCGTGATTGACACTAACAACCGTTTGCCTAACTCTTCTAAACTAACTCTATGAACCAACCCAGGTTTACAGAAAAACAGTTCTTTCTTGTTTTCGCTTTTGTTACCTCTCTCTTCATGCTCTGGGGCATTGCGCATTCTATCAGTGATGTGCTGAATAAACATTTCCAGAACGTACTGGATGTTTCCAAAGCCCAGTCTGGTCTTATACAGATGTCAGTATTCGGTGCTTATTTTGTAATGAGCATTCCTGCGGGATTGTTCATGAAACGTTTCGGTTATAAACCAGGTGTATTGTTGGGACTGATCCTTTTTGCAGGAGGCACCTTCCTGTTTGTTCCAGCGGCCAATGCAGGTTCATTCGGTTATTTCCGTGTGGCGCTTTTCATTCTCGGCTGTGGCATGGCTACCCTGGAAACTGTGGCGCATCCTTTTGCAGCTGCACTCGGGGATCAGCGAACCAGCGACAGGCGCGTGAACTTTGCACAGTCCTTCAATGCCGTGGGCGCTATCATCGGGCCAGTGATCGGCACTTTCTTCCTCTTAAGAGCCACTACCGGTAATACCGGTGACGGCAAACTTGACTCAGTAAAAATGCTGTACATAGGCCTTGGTATTTTCATTCTGCTGGTGGCCGTTGGTTTCCTTCTGCTGAAAGTACCCTCGCTCTCAAACCCGCACGAAGACCCCGCTGACAGCGAAAGCTCCAATGCGGATACCGCACCGGATAAGCCATTGATCAGGCACCGCCATTTTGTTTGGGCCGCTATCGCACAATTCTTCAATGTGGCAGCACAAGCCGGTACCTGGGGATATTTTATCAATTACGGCCATGAAGTGATGGGATACAGTGACGAGAAAGCAGGAAGCTATCTGGCGGTATTCATGCTGATGATGGCCCTGGGCAGGTTCATTGGTACATATCTGATGAAATTCATTGCACCCAACAAGTTGCTTGCCGCATTTACAATAGGTAGTATCCTTGCCTGTGTGCTGGTTGCGCAGAAATGGGGCTGGGTTTCTTATGCAGCGCTTTTCTCCATCAACTTTTTCTTCAGCATCATGTTCCCTACTATTTTCAGCCTGGGGCTGAAGAACCTTGGCAAGCGGACACAACAGGCGTCCAGCTTTATCTCCATGGGCGTTGTAGGTGGCGCTGTTATGCCTTATTTCATGGGCATGATAGCAGATAAGGATGTGGCAACAGCTTACTATCTTCCGATCTTATGCTACTTCGTGATCTTTTTGTTCGCTGCTAAATTCTATAAAGTAAGACATTGAATCATAATCAGGACTATGGCCGGTTTGCAGGTAGCAGACCGGCTTTTTTCTTTGGGTCCGGATTTGAAGATGGAGAGGAATAATTGAGAAGGTTGAATTCATCAAACACCGCATTGTTATCCCCGGTAACAGGATCAGTCTTTACAAATAGGCCCGCTTTGATGCCCCATGACCACCACCCCAGGTGATCAGCATTCACAGGTGATGTGTCATTTTTATTTCCGGAAACTGGCACCCAGGTTCTGTTATCGGTACTGTAGAAAAAGATCATATTCCTTGCTCCGGTCACCATTGCTTTAAGATAAACAACAGATGCGTTTTGTATAACAGCCCTGTTCATTTCTGTGTACTCCCCGTTTTTAACACTCCATACTATAATCGTATCCTGCTTCACTCCTATGCCAACGCTGTTTGCATTTGTACCATAGAGTACCAGTCCTTTCAGTGCCTGATTCCTTCCTGTGACCTTTGTGCTTATATTGAAATCAGCAACGGATGGATTAACACAGAGCGCAGTGCCTGTCTTGTTCTTTTCATTGCGCTTCTCTTCTGTAAGATGAAGTTCCCCTTCCTTTATCGATGCTTTGAAATTGTAAGACGCTACATCGTACCGCCACCATGGAGCCAGTTTGTCTGCACTGAATGAATCCTGGATATTTCCCATCAGTATTCCCTGCCTTTTTTCAGCGGGCACAGGCTTGAAGGATGGCCATCCGTTCTTATTCCACTCCATCTCACTCATCAAAGCCGTTCTGCCAAGATACGGGAAACCTGGTGCAGGATAGGCATGATAAAGGTATGCCCATGTATTCTTTGTTTTCAAAGCTGTGCCATGTCCCGGGCATTTCCAGTCGTCATTTGATTGCAGCAATGGGTTGCCCGAATATTTTTCCCAGGGTCCCTTCATGGTCTTTGCCCTGGCAACGCCTACCTGGTAATTGCACCCACCGCCACAACAACCGTTGCCGGAATACAGCATGTACAGATAACCGTTATTCTTTATCACACATTGCCCTTCAATACCGCCTGCTTCCCAACTGTTCTTTTCGGCAGTAAGAATGGTAAAGGCTTCGCCTTTCAGTGAAAGACCATCGGCGCTGAGCTCTGAGCCCAGGACTTCTATAGGCCTGCCCTGTGTAAGGCCATAAGCTTTCCAGGTGATGAATAATTTTTCATTCTCTTTATATACAAATGCATCGATCGCTTCATTGCCCCATTCCACCAGCACTCCCTTATCCTGGAATCCCTGCTCAATGTTCTTTGTGGTGGCCACGCCAATACAGGAGATGCCATCCTTTCTTCTGGCCGTATAGTAACAATAGAATTGCCCGTTGTGATAATAGAGCTCCGGCGCCCAATATGAGTTGATGGTCCAGGCAGGGGCCTCATTGAATACATAGCTGAGAAAAGCCCAGTGGCGAAGATCAGTGGACCTGTAAACCGGGAATACCGGCCCCCAGTCGTTGGAAGATCCGCAGGCATAATAAGCACCATTCACTTCAACGATACTTGGATCAGGGAACTCTCCGGGTATCACATTTTGCTGGGCTCTTGTAAATTGAATGCAGATCAGTTGCAAAAGACTATAAAAGAAGAATTTCTTCATATTGCTTTGGCTGTTTTGATCAGCAGTTCTTTTGTTTTCTTAATCCCTTCTTCCGCAGGGATCTTATCGCCCTCATACTCCACTCCAATGATACCTTTGAAGCCGGAATCTTTGATGATCTTCATCATACGTGGGTAATCGGTTTCAATACAATTTCCTTCAGCATCAAAATCAAAGGTCTTTGCACTGACGCCTTTTGCATATGGCATCCACATCTGGGTACCTTTATATTTATCATACTCCTCCGCACATTGATTGTTCTCATGACGGATACAGAAATTACCGAAGTCGGGCAGGATGCCTACATTCTTTCTGTTCACACCCTGCATCACAGACAGGAGCCAGTCTCCATCAGAAGAATAGCTGCCATGGTTCTCTACAATTACATTGAGCCCCGATTTACCGGCAAACTCACCAAGGCGGCTCAAACCATCTATAGCAGCGGCTTTCACTTCATCCCTGCTTCCCCTTCCGTATGCATTCACACGGATGGTCTTACATCCCAGGAACTTCGCAGCATCCACCCATTTGTAATGGTTCTCGATGGCTTTCGTGCGCTCATTGTTATCGGGATTACCCAGATCACCTTCCCCATCGATCATGATCAGATGGTTCTTTACATTATTGTCTTTGCAACGCTGCAACAGGGCGCTCAGGAATGTTTTGTCGGTGGCCTTGTCTTTGAAGAATGTATTCACATACTCTACAATGCCGATATCAAACTGTTTGCGGGTGATCACCGGAAAATCCAGTGCATCATATTTCTTGTTGAAAAATTCCTTGTGCAGCGACCATTGCGCCAGTGAGATCTCAAAGAATTGTTTTGCAGGAAAAAGGTTGGCAAATGCGGGCATAGCCACAAAACCGGCGGCCAGCGCCGATGTATTTTTCAGAAAAATGCGACGGGAGTTTTTCATATGCAGGTTTATTTCAACAGGTGTTTACGTACGCCTTCAAAAGTCATTTTTACCGGTTTGATCAGACCATTCTCATCGAATTCCATTTTATCGATGCAGGTCTCGCGGTGATTGCCATCCGTTGCGCCCAATGGGCGGCGGTGGTAAACGATGTACCAGTCCTTACTACCGGGAGGTTGTAAAACAGAGTGATGACCTGCTCCCCTTGCCACAGTTGCATCCTGCTCCAACACAGTGCCGATGCGCTCAAAGGGTCCGAAGGGAGAATCACCGATGGCATAGGCCACTTTGTAATCAGGGCCCGTCCAGCCACCTTCGCTCCACATAAAATAATATTTGTTGTTGCGGATGAACATGAGCGGACCTTCCACATATCCTTTGGGTGTGATCTCCCGGAATGTATTTCCATCTTCAAATGGGATCAGGCCAGTGAAATCATTTTTCAATTTAGTGATATTGCAACGGCCCCAGCCTCCGTAGATCATATAGTACTGCCCGTCCTTATCATGGAATACGTACTGGTCGATAGGCTGTGCCTTATTCACGATCTTATCCAGCAATGGCTTTCCGAGGTAGTCTTTAAAAGGACCTTCCGGCTTGTCGGCAACGGCCACACCAATGCCTCCATGTTCCTTTTCGGTCTGGATATCATTGGCAGAAAAGAACAGGAAATACTTATTATCCTTTTGAAGGATACTGGGCGCCCACATACATCTCCAGGCCCATTTCACAGCAGCGGTATCGATGATGCGCTCATGTTTTGTCCAGTTGACGAGGTCTTTTGATGAGAAGGCATCCATGAATACCTGTTTGGTGTATGGAGCAGAATAAGTAGGATAGATCCAGTATTGCTTGCCGAAGATGATGCCCTCAGGGTCTGCATACCAGCCGGGGAAGACAGGATTGCCGGAACTTTGTTTTCCGGAAAATTGAGTGGCAGTTTTGGGCGAGCAGCTACCAAGGCAGGCAAGCGCCAGAAAAGAATAGAATAGATTTTTCATGTAATGAAGACTCAGCAGCTAAAATATAGCTTATTTATCAAATGAAGCGGTTACGCTGCCGAACCTCATGACCGTATATCAATAATTTTTGATTGCTGCATCGAATTCGGCCTCAAGAGGCAGGTATCTGGCAGGGCAAACTTTGTCGCCCATGATCTTGAAGTCCCCATTCTGATCTCTTTGCATATGGATCCTGATGGTTTTGCCTTCGTGAGGAAAATAGAGCTGGTACAATTGTTTTTCCACGCAGTTCATGGTCACAAACTCAACAGGGAGCACTTCTCCATCCAGGGAGAAATCCTTTTTGAAATTGCCTATAGCTACTCCGCCGACAGATATCATAATTCAGGAATTGATGTACGAGGCAAAGATAATCCATTATCTTTGCCCACCCAACCAGGCCGCATTCTTCATTTGCGTCAATTTTCCCATGCGATAAAGATTCCTTCGTTTTCTCACAGGAGGGAGATCTATTCCGTACCGTCTATCGAACACAATTATCGCATTACAAATTAACAACAATTGTTGACCAAATGAAAAAAACAAGCCCGGGCGCTTCAGACAAACAAACAATTAAAGAGAGGAATGAACAGACGGGAACGGAAGAAATCAGCAGCACTTCTACAAGGTTCGGAAAATCTTTAAAACAGATAAGAAAGTCCATCTTCAAAAGAGCGAAAACAGAATTAACAGTTGCAATCATCATTTCCTCGATTGCATTATGTTATGTTTATTTAAACGAGAAAGACAACAACCCGATCTTAACAATCAAGGTACAATCAGGAGACAAATCAACTTATGAATTACCTGATGGCTCCAAAGTATGGTTAGCTCCTGGCTCTGAATTAAAATTTCCGGCTAAAGCATCAACCCTGTATGAGGTCTCTATGCAGGGAGAAGCATTTTTTGAGATAGACAACAAAGACAGGAACAAACATTTCAGCGTTAACACGGAGAAAGTCTCCATTACAGTGCTTGGCACATCTTTCCAGGTCTGTAATCAAAAAGGCACAACAAAAGTTGTTGTGATGAAGGGAGCAGTGAAGGTCAACGCAAACAAACTTGTGGAGATCTTACATACAGGCCAGCAACTAACCGTAAGCAAAGAGAAAATAAAAAAAGTGCAGGTGCATATCCCTGGTGACCCGGAGGACTGGATGAACAGCGAATTTTCATACAACGAATTGCCGCTGTCTGAAATACTGAACGACCTGGCGAATTGGTATAATGTAAAAATAATCTCTAACAATCTCTCCAATCAATCTTATAACCTGACATGGCAAAGAAAAAGGCCATTGATCGATCTTCTTGACCAATTGGAAGAACTCAAGCTGATCAGATATCATTCCAGGAATAAAACCTGCGCATTTGGAGACACCATCGTGATTACGGGTAATTAATGAAACCTTGCTATTTGGTCATAATCAATTCCATAAACCCGGTACAATACTTTGTAAGGAAAGCACTGCTATTGTTGCTGCTATTATTGTCTTTACAAACTACGGTTCTTTCCCAGAGCCAAAGAGACACGTCTGACTTACTGTATATCACTCCCAGGCATAATAAAGTTTCTACACTACTGAATTTCATTCATTCCAGGACAGGCTTTAATTTCGTTTATGCAATTACAGCATTGGACAAAAATCTGATAATAGAACTACCTGCTCAAAATATCTCAACGGGACGTTTACTTAAACTGATCGCTGAAAAAACAGAGACCAGGTTTGCCATAACAGGGAATATAATTGCATTTTTCAGCAACAAAACTTTACAGGCACCAATTGCAGGTTACATAGAGGGTTTGATAACAGACGAAGAAGGAAATCCATTACCAGCTGTAACTATTTCTGCCCCTTCGTATTCAAAATACTATATATCCTCCCGGACAGGAAATTTCCGGATCCCGGCTGACAGGAAATATGTTTTACTTCAAATTTCTCATACAACATTTGAAAGTCAAAACGTGCGGGCAACAATCAATGAGCGATTACAAATTATAATGGTAAAGCGAAGCAGCCATCTTCAGGAAATACAGGTTTCAACATCTGCATTCAATTTTACAAGAAAACATACTGCAAACCCAGTGCTCGTGGAGGCAAAGGATCTACCATCTATCAACAGCTACAATATTTTCAGCTCCCTGCAAGGAAGGATTCCGGGCCTGCTGATTACAGACGACAACGGTTCTCCCGGGACTGGCTGCAAAATTCAGCTTCGTGGAAATCAATCCATTGGTCTGATACATGGCTCTTTCAATAATTCTCTGAACAGTCCACTCATTTTGCTAAATGGGACCATCTTGGCGCCTGCTACCCTGCCTTTGAGAAATCTGTCATCTGCAATAGGAGATCCTGAAACGGACAATAACAGGCGGGGCATAAATATTCTGAATACTTTGAATCTGGAAGATATCGAATCTATAGAAGTAATAAGAGATGCAGACGCAACTGCTATTTTCGGCAGCCGGGGCGGGCATGGAGCTATCAGTATCCGGACAAAAAGGGCCAATGCTTTTCAAGCCCCCAGGTACAATGTGAATATTTCACGAGGGGGCTCTGTAACCGCATTTATGCCTCGTATGATGAATTCTTCCCAGTATGCAGAGATGAGACGGGAGGCGATGTCGAATGACGGGGTCTATGAAAATATTCACACCGCTCCTGATCTTTTGCAATGGCCTGCCGACCGCAATACCAACTGGAGCAAATTTTTGCTTGGCAACACTGCAAATACCAGGCACTACCATGTTTCCGGATCCGGAAGTTTCAATGATAAATTCAGTATTTATTGCGGGATCGGTTTTCGTGAAGAAACTACTGTACTGCCATCAAAATTCAGGAATGGGGATGCAAGTTTATTTATTAACAGTAGTTTCAAGGTGGATAAAAAAACAAAAACTGACTTTACAATCCTTGTGAGCAGTGAAAGGCAAAACCTGCCAGCTCTTAATCCCATGTCGCTCATTTATCTTGCTCCCAACGCTCCCGCAGCAACAAATGCTGAAGGGAAACTTGTATTTGAAGAAAACGGTTTGAGCTTCACGAACATATATGCACAATTGTTAAACAGATATAATACTGAGCTTACAACCATTTTGTCCAGTCTTAATCTGGAGCATATCATTTCCACCAAATTGAAATTTAGTGTCAGGGCAGGCGCAAATAAAATACAACTGAACGAAAACAGTATTTTCCCGAAAGCAGTGGCTCCCCTTTTGTCCAATATGCAGGGAACAATACATTACGGAGGCAGTAACTGGTACAACCTGAGCATTGAACCCCAATTTCAATTCAAGGACAGTTCCCGCAATAATAAATACAGCACCCAGATCAATTTCGGGTCAGCTATGAATGTTCAGGGAATAAAAGGAGAAAAATTATCCCTTACCGGATATGATAACGATAAGTTTCTGGGAATCCTCGAAGCTGCTGGCAATATTGCACAGCAGAGGTCAGGTCTTTCTATGAAACAAAAAAGTATATATGGCTCCTTTAATTTCTCTTATGAGAAAAAATATGCCATTCAACTAATCGGCCGGTTTGATGCGCCGCCCCGAAGAATACAGGAATCATCTTATGCTTTTTGGGGAGCAATTGGCACAAGCTGGGAATTCTCTAATGAAAAGATCATAAAAAAAATCGTCCCTTTTCTGGCTTCCGGAATTCTTCGCGCGAATTTTGGCACCAGCGGCAATGACAACTTTATAAATAACTACAACAGCTATCTGCAACAACAACAACCATTAAGCTACCATGTAAGTATGTTACCAGAGCAAACCCAGTTGCCGGCATGGGGAGGAGAATTTACAAGCAAGAAGGATGTTACCGTTGACTTATTGTTCAGAAGCAATATGTTTGTATCATTATCATGGTATCATAACGTTACTTCCAATCAACTACTGACAGCACTCATCCCAGGTCAGACAGGTCAATCATTCATTTATTCTGAAAACCAGAAAGCTTCCGTACAGAATAATGGCTTTGAAATTTCTTTATCGCTAAAGCCATATCTGAGAAGGAATAGATCCTGGGAAACCTCCCTGGTAATGGCTTTTCCCCAAAACAAGCTCAGGTCTTTCCCTGACCTGAAAAATTCACTTTATAAGAGAACGCTGACAGTGGGAAAATCAATAACTGAACAATATGGATTGCGATTTTCCCACGTTGACCCTATAACCGGCCTGAGCAGCTTTGTTGATGTATCAGGAGATGGCGTAATCAGCTACCCGGAGGATATTGTCCCGGTTGGAAACCTTGATCCAGTCTTATTTGGTAGCCTGAACAACAGTGTACGCTTGGGGAAATGGATATTCCAGGCATTTATTGAAGGAAAGGTGCAGAAACAATTCAATTCATATTTGTATTACCTGGCCAGAACGCCTGGCTCTTTTAGAAGTGATATGCTTACTAATCAACCGGCTTCAATGCTTGATCGTTGGCGTAATTCAGGTGAAGCATCATCATTTCAAAAACTATCGGCAACCGGCAATCCGCAATACAGAAAGGCTGTGGCTGATTTGATGAATTCGAACCTGATGCTGGTAAACGGATCATACCTGAGATTAAGACAGTTATCAATTTCCTGGTACCCACCCGAAAAATGGTTACAGTCCTTATATATAACACAAATGAAGTTCTATCTGTCTATACAGAACCTGATCACCGTCACTCCTTATAAGGACGGTGATCCAACGATCAGATATCCTTTTGAACTCCCAACAATCCGGTCTTTTTTGTTAGGCGTAAATCTGAACTTTTGATGAAACCACCTTCCGTAATCATAACTTGTCCATTTTTCAATACCTTTCATTTTTCTCCCTACTGCATTCCGCAGGAAGAAGTAAATTGTCAAAGGCGTCAGTTGAACAGTAAACATACTTTCTGGTCCTTCACATTTTAATAGATAACTTACTCAGGCTCTTCCATTCTGATAAAAGCATATTTTCCTTTGATATGCCGATTGTAGAATACTCCCTTCTCCCGGTATGCCCTGAATGCTTCTACCACTTCCTTATCAACATGCTGATAACGGTACCGGTTCCCGGAAACAAATTCAATGATCAGCGTTTCCTGGTCGGCATCGTATACAAAACTCCTGATGACCGTTGATGGCATAGTAAACTGTTTGAAATCAGATATGCATATAAATTATGCCAGTAAGATCCTGGTGTCATATAGGCTGGCACAATATTTTTCTTCGCTTACCAGAAAGCTCAGGATCAGAACTTAACGAGTATGAACACAAATCCATTACCCGATAACTCAGTTCGCCCCAAAGTCAGCAAAGCGCCCCTTTTTATCTCCATTGGGCTGCTGGCAGTACTGGTTGGTTGCTATTTTCTAATACCATCTTTCCACAATGGCATCAATGAAGCATATCATGTGCTAACCAGCGAAGACTCCACACGCATACGAGACTGGGTTGGCCAGTTTGGAATACTGGGCCCCATCCTGCTCATACTGGTGATGGTGGTGCAGATGTTTCTCTTCGTAATACCGAATATTCTTATAATGATGGTGGCAATTACCTGTTACGGGCCTGTATGGGGTTCAGTGATCTCACTGGCTGGCGTTTTTGCATCCTCTTCCTTTGGATACATGATCGGAAGATACCTGGGACGTGCAACCGTAAGCAGGTTCTTTGGCGAGAAGACCCAACAAAGGATCAGCAGCTTCATTAAGGATTACGGAGTGCCTGCCATTGCCATCACGCGGCTCTCATCTTTGTCTAACGACTCACTCAGTTTTGTAACCGGCATGCTTAAAATGAATTATACAAAATATATACTGGCTACTCTCGGCGGCATCACGCCACTGATTGTTCTGCTGGCTTTGTACGGGAGAAATGGGAAGATTGAAAAAGCGCTGATCTGGATAGCAGCATTTTCCGTGGTCACGCTTGTTGCATACATTTTTATTGATAAAAAGAGGAAGAAGAAAAAATTACAAAGGCAGACTGCTATTAAGGCAGCGGAG
>NZ_JBQCGW010000028.1:0-3538 GCF_051955275.1 Pseudobacter sp.
GGAGAGCAGGCGCTCGCGCCCCCCGCGAGTGAAAAATATACCGTCACCTCGGGCGACATGGTGCTCGCCTCTGGCGAGAAAATACAAGACACTCGCGGGGACGCGAGCGACTGGACACACGCTGATAAAAGTAACAAACATGTTCATTATAGATGCGCACCTGGATCTCAGTATGAATGCCCTGGAATGGAACCGTGATCTCCGCGAGACCGTACAGGCAATCAGGGACAGAGAACGCGGACTTACAGATAAACCAGACCGTGCCAAAGGCACTGTTGCCCTGCCGGAATTGCGCGCAGGTAATATCGGTTTGGTGGTGGCCACACAGATCGCCAGATACGTGGCGCCGGAAAACACGCTGCCCGGCTGGCATTCACCGCACCAGGCCTGGGCACAGAGCCAGGGACAACTGGCCTGGTACAAAGCCATGGAAAAAGCGGGGGAAATGGTGATGATCAGCAATAAAACGGCACTGGAAAAACATATAGCTCTTTGGAATGATGGAACGCCCAATACCAACAAGCCTGTTGGTTATGTGCTTAGTCTCGAAGGAGCCGACAGTATCGTTGATATGAGCTACCTGGAACAAGCCTGGAATTACGGGCTTCGGGCCATCGGCCCCGCGCATTACGGACCAGGCCGCTATGCGAATGGCACCGATGCAACGGGCAGACTGACGGAACAGGGCCACGCACTGATCAAAGAGATAGAAAGGCTTGGCCTGATCCTGGATGCCACGCATTTATGTGACGATGCATTCTGGGATGCGATGGAGCTGTTCAATGGAAATGTATGGGCCAGTCATAATAATGTCCGGTCATTGGTGGACCATAACCGGCAGTTCAGTGACAACATGATAAAAACGCTCGTGAGCAAAGGAGCCGTGATCGGCGCTGCGCTGGATGCCTGGATGATGGTACCCAACTGGGTGCGTCAACAGTCAACGCCGGAAGGAATGCATTGCAACCTGGAAGTTATAATCGATCATATAGATCATATCTGCCAGCTGGCAGGAAACAGTCTGCACGTGGGTATCGGAACGGATCTTGATGGCGCTTTCGGGAAGGAACAATGCCCCTATGATCTTGAAACCATCACTGATTTACAGAAGCTACCTGCAATGTTTAACCGAAGAGGATATAGTGAAGAAGATATAAAGAACATCATGCACGGTAATTTCCTCCGTTTCCTGCGGAATGCATTGCCTGCTTAACTTTCAGGGACCACTTGCTCGCCTCCGGCGAGTGAGTAATATTTATTCGCCTCCGGCGAACGCTGAACTCGCCAGAGGCAAGCAAATAGAAGCCACTCGCGGGGACGCGAGTGGCTGGGCACATGCGATAAACTTAATGGCCTGGATGACCGCTTTCTCTTGTAATTTTTTCCTGCTCTATATCCAGCTGCCCTTCTATCTTCCGGATCAGTTCATCTTCGAACAGATCCTTGCCGCGGAGCTGGAAGAGGCGGTCCCGCTGGGTTCCCAGCAGTTCAAGGTAAATGCTGTTGTATACCAGGGTGGAATGACGTTCTTTCTCATTGCAGTCTTCCGCTTCCAGGAAATTCCTGGTGAGCTGAAGGTCATTGCTGAGTTGCTTATGCAGCGATTGCAGCATCGGCTGCTGCTTCATCAGTTCAGTATATTGACTTTCCAGTAGATCGATGGCGGCGTTGAGCAGGTGCTGATGGATCTTCGCTTCCTGTTCCTGTTCGGAAACTGCGGGTTCAACTTTATCCAGTCCAACCAGTCTGATCACCCATGGAAGTGTGAGCCCCTGCAATACCAGGGTAACCAGTATTACGATAAAAGTGATGCAGAGAATGAGGCTGCGGTATGGGAAAGGGTCTTTGTTGTCCAGCAGTAATGGAATGGAAAGGGCAGATGCCAGCGAAACCACACCACGCATGCCGGCCCAGCCGATCACGAGCGGGCCACGCCAGCCGGGCTTGCTTTGGGCCACATGGATATACCGGCTGATGAAGGTGG
This sequence comes from Pseudobacter sp., assembly GCF_051955275.1. Lineage (NCBI taxonomy): Bacteria > Pseudomonadati > Bacteroidota > Chitinophagia > Chitinophagales > Chitinophagaceae > Pseudobacter > Pseudobacter sp. Next base: position 1,985 of record NZ_JBQCGW010000028.1, read on the forward strand.
TGAAGGCGGAAATGCCGAATGCCGTAAGGATCCGGGTAACAATGATCACCAGTGAAATGATGATCCCATAGAAAATAGCCTGTCCTTTGGAATAGTCGCCCAGGTTGCGCATGATCTCCGGCATTTCAAGGCCGATAAGCATGAAAACCAGGCCATTTAATATAAAAGTGATGGTATTCCACATGGCATAACCCTGTAAGCGGCTCTGGGGGCTGAGTGTAACATGGCTGTGATAGGAAAGGAAAAGTCCTCCGCTCACTACGGCCATTACACCGGAAAAGTGAAAAGATTCCGCTGCCAGGTACATCAGATATGGAGCAACAAAGCTCAAAGCGATATCTATGCTGGTAGTGGTGGGCAGCCAGCGGTACATGGCGTAAATGATCAGCGCGATGCCAAGACCTATGGCAATACCCATTACGGTCACCAGCACAAAATCAACGGCCGCGGTCTGCCACGTAAAGGTGCCGGTAAGAATAGCAGCCAGGGCAAAACGGAATACGATCAAACTGGATGCATCGTTCACCAGGCTTTCGCCTTCCAGGATCTGCGTGAGTGGTTTGGGAATGTTGATGTCTTTGAGTACGGAAGTTGCGGCAACGGCATCGGGCGGCGAAATGATGGCGCCCAGCAGGAAACCCAGCGCCAGCGTGAATCCCGGGATCAGGGCGGTTGATACCACTGCCACCACACTGCTGGTGATCAGCACCAGCCCGAAGGCCAGCATGGTGATGACCCGCCGGAACTTCCAAAAGGCTTTCCAGCTGGTCAGCCAGGCGGCTTCAAATAATAAGGGGGGTAAAAAGATCAGGAAGATCAGGTCAGGATCGATGGTAACGGAGGGTAAGCCCGGAATAAAACTGAGGGCAAGACCACCCAGCACCAGGAATATGGGATAGGAAATGCGCAGCTTCTGGCCAAGCATTACCAGCATAGATACAACAAGCACAAGTACAATACACAGTAACAGGGAATAATGCATGCGGGTTAAATAGATTTTTCAGGGAGGAAATTAGGATTTGTTTTCATACCTGAAAAAACTATCCTGAAAGCAAAAGCCGCATCCGGGGTGAAATGCGGCTTCAGAAAGCGAGGCGGTGGATCTATATCGCAAGAGCAGGCACGGAAGTACGCTGCTCATATCTTTTCCATACATAGTAAGTGAAGAACATGAATGCCAGCATGATCAGCGGGAATACAGCATAAAATACAGGTGCACCAACGATCAGCCAGGATATTGCCGCAGAAAGAAAGTTGATGGTGAATCCGGCATATGCCCATTCCTTGATGATGCGATACCTGGGTTGAAGAATGGCAACAGCACCGAGGATCTTGCCCACACCAATGATTGACATGATGTAGTTGGGATAACCCAGTTGTTGCATCGCCTGTTTGCCCTCTTCCGTCATGGCCAGTCCGGAAAATCCGTCAAGCAACATGAGCGCCGCAAAAATGATGGTTATTATCCAGTACAAAGTTTTAGAAGGTTTCATGTAGTTCGATTTTTATTGGGTGTGAAAACAATTGTTGACAACAAAATTGAAAACTAATTCT
>NZ_JBQCGW010000029.1:0-6960 GCF_051955275.1 Pseudobacter sp.
ACGAGATCCAGAATACCGAACTGCTGATGGCGCAGTTTGCAGGAAAGTCGATCCGCATTGCAGGATTAGTGACGGATGCACAGCATCGAGTGACGAAGACGGGTAAAAACTTTGCGAAAGTGGTACTGGAAGATTACACCGGGAATGCAGAACTCCTTTTCTGGAGCAACGATTACCCACGCTTCAGCTCCTTCTTCCAGAATGGACTGAACCTGCTGGTGACCGGTAGTTTTCAGCAGAAAAGAAGCTTCAACCCTGATCCCAGCAAGCCACCGGAGTATGAGTTCAAGGCAACGGAGATCACTTTGCTGGAAACGGTGAAAGGCAAATACACCAAACAGCTGATCCTGGACATCCAGGCAAGGCATCTCACCCCGCAACTGATCGATTTCCTGGAAGATAATGTTAAAAAAAACCCGGGCGGGGCCGGCCTGAGGTTCAATATCCTTGAGCCAAAAGCGCAGCTCAAGATCAGCATGTACAGTCTGGAAGCGAAGTTCCAGATGAATGACGAAATGACGGCCTGGCTGAAGGAAAAACCTGAGGTTGAGGTATCTGTGGTGACTAGTTAACAGATGTGGATATGTGGAAATGTCACCGTTTCAGGAAAATGGAAATGGTTATATATTTGTTCTCTTAACCCCATGAAACGAGGACTGGCAGCGATGGGAAGGTGGGATGAACAAAATGGTTCACTTACCTGTTTTAATCAGAAACAGTCTTAATTCAAATAATATTTATAAAAACATTTTTATGGCTTTAGAATTTACTGATGCGAACTTCCAGGAACAGGTTCTTTCTTCTGATAAACTGTCTGTAGTGGATTGCTGGGCTGAGTGGTGTGGACCCTGCCGCGCAATCGGACCCGTTATCGACGATCTGTCGAAAGAATATGAAGGTCGTGTTAATGTAGGTAAAGTGAATGTTGACCACAATCCTGAGATCAGCATCAACTACGGTATCACTTCTATCCCTGCGATCCTCTTCTTCAAAGGTGGAAAGATCGTAGACAAGCTGGTAGGTGCTCAACCTAAAGCAAACTTCGTTAAGAAGATCGAACAACACATGTAGTATTCGCTATAAAGAAGCAGTTTACTGCTTACATTACAGGGCGGCTCAATTTAATATTGAGTCGCCCTTTTTCATTTTGCGCTGCCTGATAATAAATCTGTATTTCCATCGTTCTTGCGATGGCCGGACAGCCCATAACCGGTCATCCTATTAACTTACTGAATCTATGAAAACAAACTACATGAAGGCATTTGCCGCCTTTCTTTTAATGGGCTTCCTGATATCAGGCTGTAAAAAATCGGATGAACCTGCCCCTTCTGTCGACCCTCCCCTTGGCAACGAGGTACCTGAAGAAATCAAAAAACTGCTGGAAGAAAACGTGAATGCGGCAGTTTCAGGAACCGTTACTGACGCGCAGCAAAAACCAGTGGAAGGTGCCACCGTAAAACTGGGATCGAAAACCACCACCACAGACCCCAAAGGTGCGTTCAGCTTCTCTAAAGGACAGGTCAGAAAGAACAATGCATTCATCAGCATTTCCAAAGAAGGATTTTTCTCCACCGGGAAAACGATCAGCGCTTCCGAAGACGGAAACCATACTACACAAATCTCGCTGATCAGTAAAGAAACTCCTGTAACCTTCAACGGTGCAGACGGAGGCACAGTAAATTTCGGCTCCGGAAACAGCATTCAGTTCAAGGCAGGCAGCATTGTAAATGCCGCCACCAATGCAGCATACACTGGTACCGTTACCGTATATGCGAAAACGATCGATCCATCAGCCGCTGAGCTTCAACCGGGCACCCGTCGCGGCATCAGTAAAGACTATAAACATTCAGGCCTCAGTTCCTTCGGTATGTTTGCCGTAGAACTGACTGGAGCTGGCGGAGAGAAGCTGCAACTGGCGGCAGGCAAACCTGCCACCGTTTCTTACACCATTCCATCAGAATTGCAGGGCAGACTGCCTGAGCAGGTTGCGCTCTGGCGTTTCAATGATAGCACAGGACTCTGGAAAGAAGGCGGTAGCATCTCCAGGAAGGGAAATGTTCTTGCCGGGGAAACAGACCATTTCTCATTCTGGAGCTTTGATGCTGGTTATAGCCTTACCACCATCAGCGGCATTATCAAAGACCAGCATGGCAACCCCCTCACACAAGCCAGGATCACCATCAAGGAAACTGGCAATCCTGCCACCAGCGCCTTCGGTGAAGGCAATACAGGCTTCGATGGTGTGATAAATGGATGGGTACCCATCGGTATCAACCTGCAGATGACCATTTACAATCATTGCGGAACCGTATTATTGCAGAACAGTGTGGGTCCATATACATTCTCGCATGCAGACCTCGGCACCATAACGGCTACCAATACAGGAACAACCGTTACCATTGCCGGTACTGCCCTTTCCTGTAATTCCGATACGCTGCAGACTGGATATGCCAATATTTCCATCGATGGGATCAACTATCGGGGAGATATCGTCAACGGCAAATTCAATGTGAAAGTTCCCCGTTGCGCAGGCACACCGGCACAGGCGAAAGTAGTGATCACAGATGCCACTCACCTGAAGCTGAAAGACACGCTGCTTTTCAATGTAACCACTGATTCACTCAATACAGGCCCCATCTTCGGATGCGCCGATTCACAACTTGAATACGTAAGGCTGAATCTGAACGGACAAATCTTCAATTTCAACCATGCCGAATCTCCCTTCAACAAGTATGCGAACATGTTCTTCTGGAATATCCGTTGCAGTAATTCCCAGGCCTCCGTTTGGCTGTCTTTCCTCAGTCTGGGAGGTATCACCTGGAATTACCCCAACAGTTCAGCAGGATTTCAGATCAACCTCAACGGGGTTCTCTGGCCAGAAATGTACTATGATCAAAGAAAGATTACCATTACCGAGCTCGGCGCCATCAATACGGGTTATGTAGCCGGCTATTATAGCGAAATGACTGAAAATCCGTCCGGACAGCAGGTTCCATTCACCGTTTATTTCAGGGTGAAGCGCTTCCCGATAGATTTCTCGGAAGAACCATAACAGTTATTTACACCAGCATATTCAGGAACGCCTGTGCCATACCGTTGGCCAGGCGTTCCTGTTATTATAAATGAATTTTGCAGGATTGATGAGCCTGCGATTATGAATAATGCTTATATTGAAAGGTCTTTTCATCCAAACTGAGCTTACATGAGTCCTGTAATGGAAAATATTCTGCGCGGCATGCTTGGCATGTTCTTCCTCATCCTTGTTTGTTTTCTTTTCAGTAATAATCGCAGGGCTATCAACTGGAAGCTGGTGCTTATCGGCATTGTGGCGCAGGTATGTTTCGCACTCGGTGTGTTGAAAGTGAATTTTATCAAAGTGATCTTCCAGTGGCTTTCCGAGAAATTTGTGGATGTGATCAATATCGGCCATAAAGGCATCGAATTCCTCTTCGGCAACCTCGCCAACTCAGAAGGTTCATGGGCCTATATCTTCGCTGTACAGGTACTTCCGAATATCATTTTCTTCTCTGCCCTCTCCGCCATGTTCTATTACCTGGGCATACTGCAGAAAGTAGTATACGTATTTGCCTGGATGCTGAAAAAACTGGGCATCTCAGGACCGGAAAGCGTGAGCACCGGCGCCAATATTTTCCTCGGGCAAACCGAGGCGCCACTCATGATCCGCCCATTCCTCGACAAACTCACCCGCTCTGAAATACTCTGTATCATGGTAGGCGGTATGGCCAATACCGCCGGCAGCGTTCTTGCCGCCTATGTTGGCTTCCTCGGTGGCAATGATCCTGACCAGCAGAAATATTTCGCCCTCCATATGCTCAGTCAGAGTATCATGAGCGCACCAGCTGCCATCGTAGTCTCAAAAATACTTTTCCCGCAAACAGAGCCCTATATGCGGGAGCTGAAAGTACCCCGCGAAAAGCTCGGCGACAATTTTCTGGACGCTATTTCACTCGGCACTACCGATGGTATGAAACTGGCCGTAAACGTAGGCGCCATGCTGATCGTTTTCACGGCCCTCATGTATTTCGCCAACTATCTCCTCGGCAGTATCGGTCACTGGACCAACCTCAACAGCACCATCGCCGCAGCCACCAACGGGCGTTATGAAAGCCTTTCGTTACAGATGCTGCTCGGTTACCTATTCTCTCCCGTGGCCTGGCTCATTGGCGTGGACTCGCGGGAGATGATACAGGTAGGGCAACTACTGGGAGAGAAAACCATCCTCAACGAGTTTGTTGCCTATATCTCTTTCGGGCAGATGAAAACCTCCGGCGCTATTGCCGATCCCAAATCGATCCTCATCACCACCTACGCCCTCTGCGGGTTCGCCAATTTTGCCAGTATCGGCATCCAGATCGGCGGTATCAGCCAGTTGGCGCCCAACCAACGGAGAAACCTCACGGAACTGGGTGTCAAAGCACTTATCGGCGGCACTATCGCCTGCCTCATGTGCGGCTGTATTGCGGGAGCCCTGATGTAGAAGATTAACCCCGTTTTCATTTTTTGCAAACATTATTGCCCGCCAACTGTTAGTGGACTATTGTACCTTTGCGGCATTGAATCAAAGGCAGTTTTTATCTATGAACAGTTCTATCGAGACATTAATCTCCGCCGAAACGGATGCCACCCTTCGCCAGATCGCTGAAAAAGTAGTCCGCCAGGAGCGCATCACCCCGGAAGACGGCCTCTACCTTTTTGAGAAAGCAAGCCTCGGCTTCGTTGGCACGCTCGCCAACTTCGTGAGAGAAAGACTGCACGGAGATGTCACTTATTTCAACAGGAATTTCCATATCGAGCCCACCAATGTATGCGTATTCGCCTGCAAGTTCTGCTCCTATTCCCGCCTCTATGCACACCGCGAAGAAGGATGGGAACTGACCACAGAACAGATGCTCGATATCGTTAAAAAATACGACGGCAAGCCAGTTACCGAAGTCCATATCGTTGGCGGCGTTCACCCCAAGATGAACCTCGAATTCTTTGCCGACCTCATCCGCAAGATCAAGGCCCATCGCCCCGATCTCCATATCAAAGGCTTTACTGCCGTGGAACTGGATTATATGTTCCGTAAAGCAAAAAAGACCATTGACGAAGGCATGGCCTATCTCCATGAAGCCGGACTGCAATCACTCCCCGGTGGCGGTGCCGAGATCTTTGCCCCGGAGATCAGGAAACAGATCTGTGACGACAAGATAGACGGTGCAGGCTGGCTGGCCATTCACAAAGCCGCTCACAAGCTGGGCATGCACACCAATGCCACCATGCTCTACGGCCATATTGAAAACTACTCACATCGTATTGACCATATGGATAAGCTCCGCAGCCTGCAGGATGAAACTCATGGTTTCAACACCTTCATTCCGCTCAAATTCCGAAATGGCGATAACGAGATGAGCCATGTGAACGAGCTCAGTGTGATTGAAGACATGCGTATGTATGCCATTGCACGTTTGTACATGGATAATTTCCCGCACCTGAAAGCCTACTGGCCGATGCTGGGCCGCAACAATGCCCAGCTGACCCTCAGCTTTGGTGTGAATGATATCGATGGTACCATTGATGACTCCACCAAAATCTACTCCATGGCGGGCTCTGAAGAGCAGACTCCGGCCATGAGCACAGCGCAGCTGGTAACACTGATCAAACAGGTGAAACGCAAGCCTGTAGAGCGTGATACGCTGTACAATGAAGTGAGGGATTATTCAGTGTATGATATCAAAGAGATTGAAACGAATCCGTTGCTGAATTAAATTCCAGCAGACATTATATTTAGCAAGCATCAGGATTTTTCCTGGTGCTTTTTTTATGCCCGGGGCAATGGGATGTACTCAACTGGGCTGCCGAAACAAACCGCACCTTTTTGAGGTTCTGTTGGGATTTTTGTTTGGAAAGATGGGACTGTAGTGCAAAGCCGGGCTTCTTCGCTTATGTTTCGAAGGCCTGCGTTGAGCACATCCCATTGCCGTCGGCACGCTGGAGGTGCGGGAAAGCTTTGGAAATTACTGATGAAAGTTATATTGCTGCAATTTCTTCATTCAGAAAATATCACTTAACTGACAACTACCTATTCAGTTTTTCAATCGCACATTCGTACAATGGATCAAAATTGATTTTACTTACGCAGTTACACAATCCTCTCCCCCACTCACAGTGCCAGCGGCTTCGCGGGATATGAAAAAAAGGCCTTCGAAACATACGATCCCTAAGCCCGGCAATGCACTACGGTTTCAACATACCCCACAACAGCCCATCAAATATCCCCAAAGGTGTGGGTATGTTTCGGCAGCCGCTTTTCATATCCCCCGAAGCCTTAAGCCATAAGCTTAAAAACAAGAAGCCGATGGCACTATCCCACCTCCAGCACCCAGGTTTGGCGATAATACAGCCACTCATCCACCATCGCATTCGTCACTTCAGTTTTAAAATAGCTGAGTGCACTCAGGCTTTTGTGAATGGTAGGCGCTTTGTGTACTACACGGAATCCGCAGCTGTTGAAGAAGGATTCCGCTTCTTCATAGGAGCCGAACTTGTTGTCGTTGACATTGTGCTCGGTGAGAAACTCTTTCCATTTATTGTCTTCAGTGGTCTGATGTCCATTACCGGGCTCATGATCGGGATTCTTCAGGTATACGTCACCGGTAATCCAGTGGCCGCCACGGCGCTTCAGGATATGGTGGATGGTGCGGCAGAGTGCGCGTTTCTCTTCGTCATCGAGATAGACAAGCAGTCCTTCATTCACAATGGTGAGTGGCCCCGGTGCAAAGAATTGTAAGGCATTGCCGAACTGCGCTTCGTCCATGGCATTGAGCGGTTGCACGTAAAGCTTGCCTTTGCGATGCACGTGATGGATCCGGATGAGATCCGTGATGAGACTTTTCTTGTTGCTGGCGGATTCGGGGAGATCGGTATCGAGGTAGATCACTGCTTTGTGCTGTGCCATGG
>NZ_JBQCGW010000030.1:0-12753 GCF_051955275.1 Pseudobacter sp.
CCTACGATCAGAGAGCTTTTTCTGCCTGTTGATATCAAAGGTGGGTTTGAATCGCTTCCTTTCCCCTGTCTCAGGATTTGTGTAATAATATTGCACGTACCACTTTTTGGTGATATCACCTTCGGCATCGTACAATTCTGGTGAAGTATATGGAAGCAGTGTCGCCATGTGATCCTTGAATTCAGAATATAAAAACTTATGAGCAGGTCCGCCGTTTGGCTCACCTGTTGGCTCACTTGTTTTAGTAACAGCAAAAAAGCCGCTCTGGGAGCGACTTTCCGAGTACCGCGTACGGGATTCGAACCCGTATCACCACCGTGAAAGGGTGGTGTCCTAACCCTTAGACGAACGCGGCGTTGTAAGGGAGTGCAAAGATAGGGGGACACTGAGTTCCAGCCAAATAAAAATTGAAGAAATGTAGAAAATTTTCAACCACAGGTGTTTCAAATCATTTCAAAATCTTGCGAAGGCTTATTCGCACTGCATTTCCTCAAAATCTCCATGTAATTGCCTGCAAATCTTTAACTTCGCTCCGCATTTTTTCACCATTAAAAATTCACCTCACAATGAGTACTGTTAAAGTGGCGATCAATGGTTTTGGCCGTATCGGCCGTTTGGTTTATCGCCAAATCTACAAAATGGAAGGGATCGACGTTGTTGCCATCAATGACCTCACCAGTCCCAAAGTATTGGCTCACCTCCTGAAGTACGACAGCGCTCAGGGCCGTTTCGACGCAGAAGTTACATCCACTGAGAACTCCATTATCGTGAATGGTGATGAAGTAAAGATCTATGCACAAAAGAACCCTGCCGATATCCCCTGGGGTCAGCACGGTGTTGACGTTGTACTGGAGTGCACAGGCTTCTTCACTGATAAAGATAAAGCTGCCGCTCACATCACTGCCGGCGCTAAAAAAGTTGTGATCTCTGCTCCCGCTACCGGAGACCTGAAAACGATTGTATTCAACGTTAACCACAATATTCTCGACGGTTCTGAAACCATTATCAGCTGCGCTTCCTGCACTACCAACTGCCTGGCGCCAATGGCTGATGTACTCGACAAACAATTCGGTATCGTGAACGGCCTGATGACTACCATCCATGCCTACACGAATGATCAGAACACACAGGATGCTCCGCACCCCAAAGGTGACCTGCGCCGCGCACGCGCTGCCGCTCAGAACATCGTTCCAAACAGCACTGGTGCAGCCAAAGCCATCGGCCTGGTTCTGCCTAACCTGAAAGGAAAACTCGACGGTTCCGCACAACGCGTTCCCGTTCTCACAGGATCTCTCACAGAAGTTACAGCCGTTCTCGGTAAGAAAACTACCGTAGACGAACTGAACGCCGCTATGAAAGCAGCTTCTAACGAAAGCTTCGGTTACACTGAAGACGAAATCGTTAGCAGCGACATCATCGGTATCAGCTACGGCTCTCTGTTCGATGCCACACAAACACGTGTTCAGACTGTTGGCGATACCCAACTCGTTCGCGTAGTGAGCTGGTACGATAATGAAATGAGCTACGTTAGCCAGCTCGTTCGTACAGTGAAATATTTCGCTGGCCTGATCAGCAAATAATTTCCCCGTTTCTAAGATATTCTGAACCACAACAGGCAGGGTACATCATTTGCATGCATCCGCACTTGTTGTGGTTCCTTTTCTTAGCTAAAAAAGAAAATATGTCAACTTTCAGCCAATTCAACTTCAAAGGACTTAAAGCATTGGTGCGCGTAGACTTCAACGTTCCCCTCAATGCAGAATTTCAGATCACTGACGATACCCGCATGACAGCAGCAGTACCCACCATCCAGAAGATCCTGAAAGACGGTGGCAGCGTGATCCTCATGAGCCATCTCGGCAGACCGAAAGATGGTCCTTCTGATAAGTACTCACTGAAGCACCTGGTAAAACATTTATCCGGCCTCCTCGGAGGCACTACCGTATTGTTTGCCAACGATTGCATCGGTGAACAGGCTGTAATGACCGCCGGCATGCTGAAGCCAGGCGAAGTACTGCTCCTGGAAAACCTCCGCTTTTATAAAGAAGAAGAAAAGGGCGACGAAGGCTTTGCTAAAAAACTCGCAGCACTCGGCGATATCTATGTGAACGATGCCTTCGGCACCGCACACCGTGCACACGCTTCCACAGCAGTGATTGCACAATTCTTCCCCAAAGACAAAAGAATGTTCGGTCTCCTCATGGAAGGCGAAGTGGCCAGCGCAGAAAAAGTACTGCACGCAGCACAAAAACCATTTACCGCTATCATCGGCGGCGCCAAAGTGAGCGATAAGATCCTGATCATCGAAAACCTGCTCGACCGTGCTACCGATATCATCATCGGCGGCGGTATGGCCTATACTTTCGAGAAGGCTCAGGGCGGTAAGATCGGTAATTCACTCTGTGAAGACGATCGCCTTCAGATGGCTGTTGACCTGCTTAAAAAAGCAGAAGCAAAAGGAGTTTGCATTCACCTGCCTTCTGATTCAACCATCGCTGATAAGTTTGATGCTAACGCGGAAACCTCCGGCGCTCCCAGCAATAATATCCCCGACGGCTGGATGGGACTGGATATCGGCCCTAACGCCTGCGAACAATTCACGAATGTGATCAAACGCTCCAAAACGATTCTCTGGAACGGACCGATGGGCGTTTTTGAAATGGAAAAATTCCAGCACGGTACAAAAACCATCGCGATCGCTGTTGCTGAAGCAACACAGTCCGGCGCCTTCTCCCTCGTTGGTGGCGGCGACTCCGTTGCAGCGGTGAACCAGTTCGGCTTCGCAGATAAAGTAAGTTATGTATCCACTGGCGGCGGCGCCATGCTCGAATACTTCGAAGGAAAGGAACTGCCCGGTATCGCTGCAGTAAAAGCCTAAACATCTTTCCATATAAAACAAAAAGTGCAGTCCCTGTCAAGACTGCACTTTTTTATTCCGCTGTGTCCAGTCGCTCGCGTCCCCGCGAGCGATTGGGAATACGCTATTATTCACTCTCCGTCTTATCTATCTCCACAATCTTATCATTGCTTCCATTACTTGTGCACACATACACTTTGCCCTCCGGTGAAATACAAACATCCCTCAATCTTCCATACTTATTGGCAATAAAAGTATGCGTATTATTTATGGCTGTTCCTGCCGCACTAAGCTCCAGCTGATATAGCGTGCTACCTTTCAGCGTAGCCATCAGCAATGAATTTTTCCATTGCGGAATACGATCACTATTGTAGTAATCAAGCCCGCACACTGCAATGGTAGGTGTCCAGGCCTGTAAAGGTTCCACTACATTATTGGCCGTGCAGAATGTCTGTTCATTCGCGAGGTTGCAGAAGCCGTGAACGGTAGGCCATCCGTAATTACGTCCTTTCTGAATGATATTCACTTCATCATCATTATTGGGACCATGCTCTGAACTGTACAGGATATTATTATGCCATACCAGTCCCTGGGCATTGCGATGTCCCATGCTCCATACAGCACTGCCGCTGGTTGGATTGTCTGCAGGAATACTGCCATCTGTTTCTATCCGAAGTACCTTGCCATTGAGCGAACCCGCATTCTGCGGAAGGGCCAGGTCCTCGGCGTCACCGGTGGTGATGTACAATTTCTTGTCGGGGCCGAAGGCGAGCCTGCAACCGTTATGGTTATTCGATCCGCGGATATTCTCCAGGATAGTGGTGCCACCGCTCAGTGCGCCATTACTGTAATTGTATCGCACGATCTTCTCCCGGTAATTACCGCCATCATTATAATTGTAAGCAACAAATACCTGCGGGGTGGAATTGAAATCAGGATGGAGTGCCATACCCAGTAAGCCGCCTTCGCCTTTTGCGGCAATATCACCGATAGTATGCAATGATGTGATGGCGCCGGTGGAAGGATTCACGCGGCTGATGCGGCCACCGCGTTCGGTAACCCAGATCTGGTTATCCGGGCCCCAAAGTATCTCCCAGGGCAATGTAAGATTACTGGTCAACACTTTGTCTGCCAATCCAACCGGGGCGGGAGGATTGTCATTGTCGCGCTTGCAGCCAGTCATGACCAGCATGAATAGTGTGAAGATCAAAAAGGTTGGTTTCATTGTAATAATATTGATGGGTGATACACTAATGGATACGAAAACTGTGCCGCAGCCGTTTGGTGACACGGTATGGAGCCGAAGGATAGCCGGAACAAGTCAAATTTTATTGCATCCTGAAGCAAAAGTGTTATTTTTAATACGTAATCAAATAGCATACAAAATGAAAACCTCTAGTCTTGCTCTCATTGTAATACTTGGCCTTCTTGTTCTTGTTGGTGGTTGTGCCGGATGCGGCTACAACAGCATGGTAAAGCTGGATGAAGATGTAAAGAATAAATGGGCGAATGTTCAGAGTGATTATCAACGCCGTGCAGATCTGATCCCCAACCTGGTGAATACTGTGAAGGGATATGCCAACTTCGAACAGGAAACGCTTACCAAAGTGATCGAAGCAAGAGCTAAAGCCACTTCTGTTCAGGTGAATGCAGACAACCTCACTCCTGAGAACCTGGAGAAATTCCAGCAGGCACAGGGTGAAGTGAGCAGCGCACTAAGCCGTTTACTGGTGACTGTAGAAAGATATCCTGACCTTAAAGCGAATCAGAACTTCATGGACCTTCAGAAACAACTGGAAGGAACTGAAAACCGCATTAAAGTTTCACGTAACGATTTTAATACAGCCGTTCAGGGTTATAATAGCAAGGTTCGTACTTTCCCTAATAATCTGTTCGCAGGTCTCTTCGGGTTCAAAGTGAAAGAACCATTCAAAGCTGATCCCGGTGCAGAAAGAGCGCCTGAAGTAAAATTCTAATAACCCTGAATTCACTCCATGGCAATTTTCCCTTTTTTCCGCAAGCCTGTTTTCTTCTCACCAGGAGAACAACAGCAGATCACCGATGCCATCAAGGAAGCGGAACGCAGGACCAGTGGTGAAGTACGTGTATTCGTGGAAAGCCGCTGCCGTTATGTGGATCCGCTCGACAGGGCTGCTGAGATCTTCCTCGGTCTGAAAATGAACGAGACCAAAGACCACAATGCAGTTCTTGTTTATCTGGCCATCAAAGATCATCAGTTTGCCATCCTGGCTGATGGTGGTATCCACCGTAAAGTGGGAGATGTGTTCTGGAACAATGAAGTGCAGGCCATGCGCAGGCATTTCAAAGACAACCATATTGCGGATGCAGTGGTTCAGGTGGTGTCAGATGTGGGTGAGGCACTGCATACACACTTCCCGTACGACAGGGACAACGACAAAAACGAATTGCCGGATGATATCGTTTTCGGCAGGTAAACCAGCAATCTGATGAAGAGACTTCTTTTTTTACTTTCCTTTCTGTTGATCATAGCCAGCGGCTGGGCCCAGGATATCAATAGTATCATCAACACCAGACCTGACAAGCTGGTGAATGATTATGCGGGCGTTCTGTCGGCTGATGAAAAACAGAACCTGGAAAGGTTACTGGTTGCCTACGACGATTCCACTTCCAACCAGATCGCGGTAGTACTGGTGAAAACACTGGGCACCCATCCGATCGAGGAAACCGCCCTGAAGATCTTCAGGGCCTGGGGGATCGGCAACAAGAAAACGAATAACGGCATCCTGATATTAGCGGCTATTGATGACCGTCAGATACGGATAGAAGTGGGATATGGCCTCGAAGGCGCAATCCCCGATATTACAGCCAACCAGATCATCCGCAACGATATCGGCCCCAATTTCCGTAGCAGCGATTATTACAAAGGACTGACTGCGGCATCAGCATCGCTGATCAAGGCGGCAGCCGGCGAATACAAGGCTCCGAAGGATTACAACAAACGCGGTAAGAAGAACAATGGAGGAAATATCCTTGGGATCATCGTTATCATTATCCTGGTGATCATCTTCGGTGGCATCGGCGGTGGTGGTGGTGGCTTCATGAGCCGCAGGGGATATCGCGGTGTTGGTCCTACCATCTTCTGGCCCGGCGGCGGTGGCGGCTGGTCAGGTGGCGGTGGAGGAGGTGGCTGGTCCGGCGGAGGCGGCGGCTTCGGAGGCTTCGGCGGAGGAAGCAGCGGCGGTGGCGGCGCAAGCGGCAGCTGGTAAAATATTTCAAAGCGGGACATTGCTCCCGCTTTTTTTATGCCCTACCTTACATTTTTAAACCGATATATGAAAAGAACCCTTTCCTTCCTGCTGATAATGCTCTGCATATTGCCGGCATTCGCCCAGGACCTGGACCAGATCATTTATAACAAGCCCAGCCGGCTGGTGAATGATTACGTGGCCACACTCTCACAGGAAGAACGGCAAAAGCTGGAAAAGAAACTGGACTCCTTTGATCGTAAAACATCTACACAGATAGCTGTTGTTCTGATCAATGAACTGAAAGGCCGTAAACTGGAAGAAACAGCCACCACCCTTTTCAACAACTGGGGCATCGGACAGCGGGATAAGAACAACGGCCTGCTGATTCTGGCGGTAATGCAGGAACGAAAAGTGAGAATTGAAGTAGGACGCGGCCTGGAAAGCGCCATTACCAATGAAACAGCAGCGCGGATCATCCAGGAAGATATTGTTCCGGCATTTAAAGAAGCCAGATATTTTGATGGGCTCGATACAGCTACCACTTCACTGATGAAGCTTGCTGTAAGTGTGTTTCCTGGCAACAACGCCGGAACAAATGACCAGGCAGGAATTCTCAAAGGAGAACTTAATAATTCAAAAACTCCTCCCGTACATTATACTGCAGAAACATATAATTCTTCAAAGGGATGGAACTGGCCGGCGATCAGATTGGAATGGGTGCTGTTAATATTCCTTTTGATAGTAATCGTATGGGCCACCAGAAGAATATTCAGCAATAAAAATGATGGTGGTGTGTTTGGTAGTAATGGCTACAAGCCTGTACAGTCAGAAGGTGGACAGTTTTTGGGAGGATTTCCGGCAGGATGGTTCTTCTCTAACCTTTTTCATAAGCACCCTGCCAACGCAGCCATGTTTTATCAATACCGGGCAAACAACCGGCGAAATTATAACAGCACTGCTACCAGTTCAGGAACTTACCTGGGAAGTTGGAGTGCCGGTGGTGGTAGCAACAGTTCGTCCGGATCCACCACCTTTGGGGGAGGATCCAGTTCAGGTGGCGGCGCTAGCGGCAGCTGGTAATAATAGCATATAATATATAATAAGAAGAGGCGGGCCCATCACGGGCCCGCCTCATTATTTATAACCGGAATGAAGAATTAAAATCCTTTCTTATCTCCCAGTTTTCCTTTCAGATAATCGATCTGCTCCTGCAATGCTTTCTTGTCTGAAGCGGCGGCGAGCGCTGCTTCTTTCTTTTTCAGCGTTGCGTTGCTGAGGAAGTTGTTCACTACGGCATCATAACCGTAAGGCTTCAGCACTTCCCTGAATTTGAGCGCAATGTCAACACCTTTCTTGAAGTTGGCAGTATTGCTTACAGAACCGAGGTAGTCGGCAAAAGGAGCCATCAGGTTGAACTTGGCGTTTGACAGCGGCATCTCATCAAATGTAGAGGCAATCACATCAAAAGAGCTTTCATCTCCTGATTGTGCCAGTACTTTGATCACAGACTCGGTCATATTGCCTTTCAGTTTACCGGTGCCTGCAATCTTTTTAGCAGCAGCGATGGCGGCAGCCTTATCTTTCTTCAGCAGGTTTTCCAGTGAAGCACCGGCCACGCTGTAAGAAGAATCATTGATGCCTTTACTGTAGATGGCATTGTATGCTGCATTGTCGTAGTTGCCGAGCATGCCTATAGCGGCTGCACGTACGGTTGACTTTGGATCGTTTTTAGCCAGGTCGGAAAGGATGGATTCAGCAGCAGCTTTGATAGTGCTGTTGGTCATGTCCAGTCTTGAAACCGTCATGATGCGCAGACCATGATATGGGTCTTTCATCGCTTGTTTCAGCAGTTCCTGTGCTTTGGAATTGGTCTGGTTCTTCAGGGCAAATTCGATGGCCTCGCGGCGGTCGAGATACAGACCTGCATATTTGTACTGGTGGATATAGTTGTCCAGCGTTTTATTGTCTTTCTTCACAGCCAGCAGGATCTTGTCTCCGTCAACATTCACCAGCTCCGGCCTGCTATTGTATTTGAAAGAGAAAGTATCAGCCTGGTTCTTTACCCAAACATTGTAACGTTCTTTCTTAGCGCCGTTGTACACATCGATAGCAATAGGCAGGATAAAGACCTTACCTGATTTCTGTGTTTGTTTGATGATCACCTGAACGGTTTTAGCGTTCTCGTTGTACACATAGTCGATATCCAGCAGCGGATGTCCGTCACCGAAATACCACTGATTGAAGAACCAGTTGAGGTCCTGTCCGGTCACTTTTTCAAACGCAAGACGCAGGTTATGCGCTTCAGCTGCCTGGAATTTGTTTTCGGTGAGATAAACGTTCAGGGCTTTGTTGAAGGCATCGTTCCCTACATAATTGCGGAGCATGTGCAGGATACGGCCACCTTTATTATAGCTGACAGCATCAAACATGGATTCCTTGTCGGGGTAGTGGAAACGAACCAGGTCTTTCTTCTCGCTTCCGCTCTGCAGGTAACCTGCCATATCGTTGTAGTTCTGGGCATCGCCGGCGTCTTTACCGTATTTGTATTCATCCCAGAGGGTTTCGCTGTAATTGGCGAATGATTCGTTCACAGTGAGGTTGCTCCAGCTTTCAGCTGTAACATAGTCGCCAAACCAGTGGTGGAACAGCTCGTGCGCGATGGTGCTTTCCCAGCCGTTTCCATCGATCAGTTCGCGGGCATCCTGCTGAGCGCTTTCCTGGTGAAGGGTGGCAGTGGTGTTTTCCATCGCTCCGCTCACATAATCACGGGCAGTCATCTGGGAATATTTCGCCCATGGATAGTCGATACCCGTGATTTTGGAGAAGAAGGTCATCATTTCGGGAGTATGGCCGAAGATCTTCCTGGCAACGGGTGCATATTCATGTTCTACATAATAGTTCACTTCTTTTCCTTTCCAGGTATCCTTGATCACGGCATAATCACCCACACCCATGAAGAACAGGTAAGGGGCATGTGGCAGGTCCATTTTCCAGGAATCGGTACGGGTGCCGTCTGCATTCTTTTTGGAAGAGACCAGCTTACCGTTGGAGAGGGTCACATATTTGGCAGGAACCGTCATGATGGTTTCCTGTGTGGTCTTCATATTCGGCTTATCGATGGTAGGGCACCAAACGGAAGTGGCTTCGGTTTCACCCTGCGTCCAGATCTGTGTTGGTTTGTCTTTTTCCTCACCGGTAGGATTGATGAAGTAAAGGCCTTTGGCATCTGTGATAGCTGCGCTGCCCTGTACTTTCACTTCATTGGGCTTGGCGGTATAATCTATAAAGATGGTATAGGTTTCGCTGGCCTTGTAGGTCTTGCCGAGGTTGATCCTGATATTCCAGCCATCATACTCAAATTTGAGCGGAGTGGTGGCTGTGCCTTTTACGAGCGCTACTTTGTTGATGTCCATTCCCTTGGCATCCAGGGTGAGGGAGTCTGTGGGATAGAAATGGGGTTTGAGTGTGATCCACACTTTCCCGTACATGTAAGACTTCTTGTAGTCGAACTTTGCATCCACTTTGGTGTGAACGAGGTCATTGATAATGGTATAGCTTCCACGATACTCTTTCTTCCAGGAAGTGTCCTGTGCTTCCGGCCCGTGATCCTGCGCTGCCAGTTGCTGCGCGGTGGTCAGGGCTAATACTCCAATGAGGAATTTCTTCATGATGAAAATTTAAAGTGGCGTAAAGATAGAATGGTCGCCCCTTAATATTACCAAAAAATTGTACAAGTGGCGGCAGGGTAATTGCAAATAAGTAGATTTGCTTATAAGCAATCCTTACCGCATTATGATGCGAATCGTATTAGCCATAGTTGTTTGTCTCTTCTCAGCTGCAGAAATCTCAGCCCAGGAACGCTATTTCCTGGCTATCCAGTCGGAAGACCGCCAGCCTTTTTATGTGCGGGTGGCCAATAGGACCTGGAGTTCCTCCGCAGTGGGAAATGTGGTGGTGCCTTCGCTGGGCGACAGCTCTTACCAGGTTATGGTAGGTTTTCCCCGCAGTAAATTCCCGGAACAGAGCTTCCTGATCAGTTTCAACCGGAAGGACCTCGGGTATACTTTGAAGCAGGGTGATGGCCAGGGATGGTACCTGCTCAACTGGGCCTCCGGAGAAAAGATGGGACCGTTAACCGGCAAACAGGGGGAGACCAACTGGTACGGAGATAAAAAGAAGGATGATGCCTTTACCAACCTGATGGCAGCCGTGGTAAATGATACGGCTGTACTGTACCTGGCCCAGGTGAAAGAACTGCCGGCTAAGCAGGTAGTATATGCGAAAGCGGAACCGGTAGGCTCAAAAACGGTTGATTCTTCGATGATCATAACAGATTCAGCAATAGCAATGGCTGATCATACGCCTCCGGCTGATACTGCATTTATAATTACGGATACGGCCCGGACCATTAATATGGCGGCGGTCGATAAGCCTAAGGATACCCTGGCTGTCACTGTGGATACGGCATTGGCGGTAGTGGTTGCTCCAAAAGAAGAGGGGGCGGGCAGTGCTGCTCCCATCCTGGTATACACGGCTCCCAAACCATCAGTTACCAGGCTCCAGGATTATGTGAATGGTAAAGGCAGGACCCTCATTTATGCGGATAGTTCAGCCTCCGGCATCGATACCATTTCCGTGGTGATTGACCTGGATCCGGATACTATAAAGAATATGGCCACGCAGCAGCCGGTCACAGAGAATAAACCTGTGGTGGTGGATACTCCTCAAATGGCTGCCCCTGCAGTGGTGGATACTCCAAAGGTGGTGGCTGAATCGCCGGTAGCAACTGCGGCAGTGGAATCCAGGGATTCAACGGCGGCTGATAAGAAGAAACTGGTGCTCATCAACTCCGACTGTACCAATTTCGCTACTGACAATGATATAGATAAGCTGCGTGTAAAGATCCTGGATGAGCCCAGTATTGAAAGTAAGGTAGCGGCTACAAAGAAGCTCTTCAGGAACAAATGCATATATACCCGCCAGATCAGGGCGCTTTCTGAATTGTTCCCCAATGATGAAGGGCGGTTTAAGTTCTTCGAACAATGTTATGCCTATACTGCGGATACGGCCGAGTTCCGTTCTCTCCTCTCTTTATTGAGTGAAGATGCGTACATTGCCCGCTTTAAAACGCTCGTCAGGATGAAAGACTGAGGAGTTGAATTCCGGTAATCATATATTATATCCAATCAAATGGCCCGATACTTCATTGAAGTGAGCTACAAAGGCGCGCGTTATGCGGGCTTTCAGGTGCAGGACAATGTGCTGACGATACAATCGGAGGTGGAAAAGGCACTGGCGGTCTATTTCAGGCAGCCGGTAGCGCTTTCGGGATCTTCCCGGACAGATTCAGGGGTGCATGCAAGGCAGAACTTCTTTCAGTTCGACGGTGATTTTGCTGTTCCGGACCGGGCGATGTACAATCTCAACGCGATATTGCCGGGGGATATAGCTATAAATAGTATAAGGAAGATGAGGGATGATGCGCATTGCCGTTTTGATGCCATTGCGAGGGAGTATGAGTATACTATATATAAGATGAAGGATCCTTTTATCGCGGACAGGGCTTATTTCTTTCCTTATACGGTAGATGAGGGGGTATTGCAGGAGGCTGCATCGGTGATAAAGGAGTATACGGACTTCACGAGTTTCTCCAAGAGGAATACGCAGGTAAAGACCTTCAATTGTAAGATAATATATAGTGAGTGGGAGAGGAGGGATGATTGTCTGGTATACCGTGTAAAGGCCAACCGGTTTTTGCGTGGGATGGTGAGGGGATTGACGGGAACGATGTTGAGAGTAGGGAGGGGGAAGATGACGATAGATGATCTGAGGAGAGTGATAGAAGCGAAGGATTGCACGGGAGCGGATTTTTCAGTTCCCGGACATGGGTTACTGTTAGTAAAAGTGGAATATCCGGAAGGTTATTTTGAAAAGGTATAAAAAAATGTGTGCGCTGAAACTTGCTACAGTTGTGGGTTTGAGTGTTTTAACAGAAAATAGATTGCAAATAGATTTGGTGGGGAACGAAACACCCTTATCTTTGCACCCCGCTTGAGAAAAACGGATAGAGAGAAAGAAAAGAGAGAAGAGAAAGCCGTTAAAAAGTGAGACAGTTCTTTGCAGTTTGATACAGGAAGCAACAGAAAAAAAAGAGCGGAAAAAGAGAAGAAAGATTTGGTGATAAAATGGAAACGCTCTACCTTCGCACCCCGCTTCAAAAGTGATACAGTTCTTTCCCCTTTACTAATCAGATACGGCGAAAAAAAAGTAGCAAAAACTTAATAAAAGTTTGGTTTGAAATACAAACTCTGCTACCTTCGCACCCCGGTTAAAAAGTAAGACATTGAGCGTAAGAAAAGAGGCCGGAAAAACAGTAAGTTCTTAGAGATTGTGGTGGTTGAAGCGACAAAAAAAAGAGTAGAAAAAAGCAGAAAGATTTGGTGATAAGAAATGCTACTCTTACCTTTGCAACCCATTCAAAAACAGCGAGTTCTTTCAAATATTGGTCAGTAGGGATGAGGGGTAAAATCTTCAGAAAATACTGAAAAATATTTGGTGAAAATACTTTGGTTCACTACCTTTGCACCCCGCTCGAAAGAGTAGGTAAAAAAGGGGATAGAAGTTGAACCTTTAAGATCTTTGAAAGTTTGGAAACAATAGCACATT